>PAJW01000031.1 GCA_002710265.1 Gammaproteobacteria bacterium
ATTTTTTCTCTGTTCTCTCCTAGCTCAGATCTCTCAACAATAAATCCTAGCTTTTGAAAATTTATATTTGCACCAGAGCTAACTGCAAGAAGGTTTTTGTTCTTTATTCTTTTTGTGTATTGTTTTAGACCAGCTAGTGCCACTGCTCCAGATGGTTCAGATAAAATTCTTGTGTCTTCGAAAATATCTTTAACAGCAGCGCAAACCTCATCAATATTTACTGTCATTACCTCATCAACACATTCTTTAATTACATCAAGGTTACATTTTCCTACTTGTGAGACAGCCACACCATCAGCAAATAATCCAACCTTGTCAAGCAAGACTCTTTTATTGCTTCTTATAGCCTCTGTAAGACATGCTGAATCATCTACTTCAACTCCCACGATTTTTATCTTTTTCTTGTTTTGCCTGACCCAAGCAGCTATTCCAGCCAACAAACCACCACCGCCTACAGGAACAAACAAAATGTCATAGTCAATTCCATCTGCAAGAATTTCCTTCCCTACAGTGCCTTGTCCTGCAATTGTGTATGGATCATCAAAAGGATGAACAAAGGTATATTTTTTTCTCTTTGCTATTTCGTCTGCTTTGACTAGAGCAGCAGCGAGGTTTTCTCCAAATTGAGTTACTTTTGCGCCAAGACGCTTAACGTTCTTTAGTTTATTTTCGGGTGCTGTTACTGGCATAACGATATTGCAAGGTATTTTTAATTTCTTACACGCCAATGCTACTCCTTGTGCATGGTTTCCTGCTGATGCTGCTATAATTCCATTAGATTTTTTTTCATCTGATAAATTGAAAATTTTGTTATATGCGCCTCTATTTTTAAAAGAGAATATTGGCTGTAAATCCTCTCGCTTTAAGTAAATATTATTGTTCTCTTTTATTGATAGGTTGATTGCGTGTGTTGTTGGTGAGTCTATTGCAACGTCGTAGACTAATGCCTCAGCATCAGTTATTAACTTCAAATATTTTTTTGAATATCTAAAGTTGCCAGATTTTTTTATTTTTAGTCTCAATTTAATTCACATGTAATATTTTCTAGTATTATAACTGTATGAGTGCCTCAAAGATAAGTGTTGCAAAAAAAGCAATAAATCAAATTGAAAAAAAATTTACTAAAGACATGGTTCTTGGAATTGGAACAGGTTCAACAGTAAACTTTTTTATAGAAGAATTATCAAGTTACAAAAATCACTTTTATGGCGCAGTTTCAAGCTCTGAAGCGTCCTCAAAATTGTTACGAGAAAAAGGCATAGATGTTTTTAGTTTAAATGATGTAAACGAAGTTACTTATTATATAGATGGAGCTGATGAAGTAAGTCCAGATAATGAGTTAATAAAAGGTGGTGGTGGTGCGCATACACGAGAAAAAATAGTTGCAGCATCATCAAAAGAATTTATATGTATAGTAGATAAGTCAAAGCTTGTGAATCAGCTAGGCGCCTTCCCTCTTCCTTTAGAAGTAATACCTGAGAGTCGCAGTATGGTAGCAAGAAAAATAGTGGCTCTTGGAGGGACTCCTGAGTACAGAAGTGGATTTATTACTGATCAGGGTAATGAGATTATAGACGTTAAAGGTTTAGAAATTCCAGACCCTGAGGCTCTCGAAATCTACTTAAATAATATACCTGGTGTGATTGATAACGGAATTTTTGCTTTTAACAAACCTAGTATCGTTTTAGTTGGTGATTAGTTTATAGAAGTTTTTCTATATCAGAAGTAAGCTCGACTGAATCAGGTTTAACTGAAGAACCATATGTTGAAACAACAGCCCCATCCCGAGAGATTAGATATTTATTAAAATTCCACTTAGGACTTATTCCGCTTTGCTCAGCAAGTTTTTTATAAAATGGATGTGCTTTCTTTCCTCGAACTTTTGCTGTGGCAAACATAGGGAAATTAACACCATATTCAGTAGAGCAAAATTCAGCAACATCTTCTTCGTTTGAATATTCCTGCATAAAATCTCTTGAAGGAACTCCAAGAATAACAAAATCTTTATCTTTATATTCTTCGTAGAGTTTTTGAAGTGTTGCGTACTGATATGTGTAACCACATCTACTAGCAACATTCACAACTAATATAACTTTTTCTTCAAATTTACATAAGTTAACTGTTTCACTAGAGTCCAGAATCCTCATTTCAGTATCTAAAAGATTGTTACATGCAAATGCATTAAATGAGAAGAAAAATAGAAAAATCGATATAGTGTGTTTCATATAGTCTTAATTTTAACTTATTGGAGTTATTGCGGAAAGAGATGTTATAAAAACAGTAATTAAAAAAATTAGTTCCATGTTCTCTTTGATATTTTTCATATTTTAACCTTTCCTTAAAAAAGAGATGGAGGGCAAAGCCCTCCATAATTCCAGAGTGTCAGCAAATTAATAGGGGAGAGGAGTGCTGACATCAATTATTATATATATTTATAATTAATTATCAATAATATTTATAAAATAAAATGTTCTTTTTTTATGTATAATGATTTTTTTTAATAATTTTTAGGAGAATTTCTTTGAAAGGTACAGTTTTATACGAAGTTAGAGATAATGTTGCGGTTCTGACAGTTGATAACCCACCAGTAAACCCATTAAGCGATGGAGTAAGAACAGGTTTATATGATTCACTATCAAAAGCTGAATCTGATGAATCAGTTAAAGGTGTAGTTCTAACTGGAAATGGAAGAGCTTTTATTGCAGGCGCTGATATCTCAGAATTTGGCGGAAATGTTGAAGGAATAAGTCTTAATGACGTTTTTAAGAAGCTTGAATTTTGTTCAAAGCCAGTTGTGGCTGCAATAAATGGTATTGCGCTAGGAGGAGGCCTTGAGACTGCACTTTGTTGCAATTATAGAATAGCCTCAAATTCAGCATTTGTCGGGCTTCCAGAGGTTAATTTAGGGCTTCTACCTGGTGGAGGTGGCACTCAAAGACTTCCAAGATTAGCCGGACCTGGAGAAGCTTTGAAAATGATG
The DNA here is from genome assembly GCA_002710265.1 of Gammaproteobacteria bacterium. GTDB lineage: Bacteria > Pseudomonadota > Gammaproteobacteria > Magnimaribacterales > D2472 > SAR86A. The sequence goes on from PAJW01000031.1 coordinate 2,981, forward strand.
TTAACTGGTGGCCATATACCTGCTAAAAAGGCTTTAAATATGGGAATAGTCGATGATATTAGTGAAAATGTAGTGGAAGACTCCATTAAATTTATACTTGATAAAGCAGAAAGCTCCGAAAATCATCCAAAGGTACGTGATTTTAATGAAAAAATGATAGAAGCTAGGGGAAATGACAAAATATTGTTAGAAGCTCAAGCAATGGCAGCAAAAAGCAGAAAAGGTCAGTTTGCACCAGGTCAAATCATAAAATGTGTTGAAGCAGCAATTAATTTAGATAACTTTGATGAAGGTCTTAAAAAAGAAGGTGAATTATTTTTAGAATGTTTGCTTCATCCTCAAAGAGAGGCAATGATTCATATTTTCTTTGGAGAAAGAGCAGCATCTAAAATTTCTGACGTACCAAAAGATACTCCTGTAATGGATATTAAAAAAGCAGGCATTATTGGTTCTGGAACAATGGGTGGAGGAATTGCAATGTGTTTTGCAAATGCTGGGATACCTGTCCATGTTATTGATCAAGATGAAGAAAACCTTAAAAGAGGTATTTCTGTTATTGAAAAGAATTACGATTTTATGGTAAATAAAGGTAGGTTAACAGCTGAACAAAAAGATGCTGTATTTGGATTGGTTTCTTCCAGTCTTGATTATGCAGATATCTCAGATTGCGATATTGTTATTGAAGCTGTTTATGAAAACCTTGAGCTAAAACATGATATTTTTAAAGCTCTGGATGANATNNTTAAGCCTGATGCTATCCTTGCGAGCAATACTTCTGGTTTAGATATTGANTCNATAGCATCAGTNACAAATAGACCTNAANTANTAGTNGGTACTCACTTTTTTAGCCCTGCTAATATAATGAGNCTANTNGAAGTTGTNAGAGGTGAAGAGACATCTAATGAAACANTAGCAACNATTATGGCAATAGGTAAGANGCTTAANAAAGCAGCTGTTGTTTCTCTTAATGCTCCAGGCTTTATAGGAAATAGAATGTTATTTGGNTATACNGCNCAAGCTAATATGTTATTNCTTGAAGGNGCCCTGCCCCACCAGATNGATCANGCACTNGAATCATTTGGTTTAAATATGGGNCCATTTAGAATGATGGATCTCGTTGGTTTAGACCTTGGTTGGAGAGCAAGNAAATTAGGNGGGCAAGAATCGCCACTTCATGCAAAAATTGGCGANGAATTGTGTGAGCAAAATAGATTCGGTCAAAAAAATGGCAAGGGTTACTATAACTACACAGAAGGATCAAGAGCACCAAATGCGGCACCAGAAAACGAAGCATTATATGAAAAAATATCTCAGGAAAACGGTTTTGAAAGAAGAGATATATCAGATGAAGAAATAATAGATAGATGTATGCTAGCTCTAATCAATGAGGGTGTTGATATTTTATCCGAAGGAGTAGCTCAAAGAGCTGTAGATATTGATGTTGTGTATATTAATGGATATGGATTCCCAATATGGCGCGGAGGTCCCATGCACCACGCAAATGCAATGGGTCTTGATAAGGTTGTAGAAAAACTTAATAAATATCATGAATCTACAGGAAATGATGTCTACAAACCCAGTGAATTGCTTGTAAAATTGGCTGAAAATGGCGAAAGATTAGGTGATGCACCCAAAAAAGAAGATAGAAAAGAAAAATTAGGTTTTGAAATGTCTTCTGTAGCTAATAACTTTTAACAAATATAAAAGTTTACGCCTTAATTAGGACATATGTTCCTTCTTTAACTTCACTAAAGAGGTTTATGACATCATCATTGAACATTCTAATACATCCATGAGATGCTTTTGTACCAATAAGACCCTCCTCATGAGTGCCGTGAATATATATATACCTATTATATGAATCTATGCCCTTTCCTTTATTTTTACCATGTTCAGTACCGTCAAGCCATAGAATTCTGCTTGTGACATGGTCATCTTCTGTATCATATGCGCTGTGTATTATTTCTGCCGGTCTATTCGTATTAATCCTTGATTTAAAGATGGTGTTCTTAGGGACGTTATGGCCTATTTTGTCTCTTACTACGTGCATGCCTAAAGGTGTTTTAAATGAGTTTTGAGTACTTCCCTCACCAAACTTAGAGGAAGAAATAGGAAAACTACTTATAATACTATTATTTTTAAGAAGGTATAACCTTTGTTCGCTTATATCCACAACAATTGATGAAATATCTTGATTATTTGTTAAGAGGCTTTCGAAAGAGCCGTTTAAATAAATTTGATTGGACTCTTGTACCCACGCATGAGATTCACTTACGCTTTGTACCCACATTGGTAAGGTATTTTTACTTTGTACCCATGCAGAAGATACATTTATGTTAATTTGCTTATATGGTTCAGAAAAAGCATCAAAACAGTAAAAAAGTAAAATAAAGCTATATATAGTTATTTTTTTATGCGAATCCATGATATATATAATATTGATAATAAGAAAAATATCAATGAAAATGTGGTAGCAAATAAATATCCATAAGAGTTATAGAAGGATCGTTCATTTATTGGTATTATGCGCCCTTCCAATATAGATGTTTCGCCCTTTTTTAACATATGGACAATTGTTCCTTTATTAGAAATAATTGCAGAAAAGCCATCATTTGTAGATCTAATAACCCATCTATTATTCTCAATAGCCCTAATTCTCGCCATATTTAAATGATGGTGCGGACCAATAGAGGTTCCAAACCAGGTATCATTAGAAATATTAATAATAAAATCAGAACTTTTGTTCATTTTTCTTACAGTGTTTGGAAAGGCAATATCAAAACATATTGGTGTTGCTACAGAATATTTATTAATTATTGTTAAATTATCCTGATTAGGTGGTCCAAACTCGACATTTGACATTGGTAGATCAAAAAATGTTATTAGCCCTCTTAAACTAGCTACAAATGGAATATATTCTCCAAATGGTACTAAATGTGTTTTTTTATACAAATGGTTGTTATTTGGTACGTAAATTGTATTAAATAATGCACTTTCTTCAAAAAGCCATGCCCCTAGCACTAATTTTTCTTCAGCTCCTGTCTTTTCTATAAATCCTTTAAACCTCTTATTATTTATTGGATAAGGCAACTCTGCTTCAGGTAAAACTATCAACTGGGTATTTTTGGATGTTTGATTAATTAATTTAACTAAATTATTTTCAATGAATGAGAAATAATTAGATTCATATTTTTGGAATGGGTCTGTTGATGGCTGGATGATTGAGACTAGTAATTCACCATTTTTCTGTTGTGATTGTTGAGGAAATATCGATAAGAGAATTAATCCTAAGCTTAAAAGATTTATTTTTTTATTATTATTAGAAAATACCAGATATGAACATAGTAAGTAAATTATGAATGAGTTAAAACTTGCACCAAAAATTGGATAAATGTTTTGAGAAATGGTATCAAGATATATATTGCCTGGTATAAGCCATGGAACACCATTCAATAAATATTCTCTGCTAATTTCGCCTACCATTAAAGATGAAGATACAAACAGAATCTTAAACATTTTATTATCCACATTTGTAATGTTATTTATGTATGAAATTAAAAGGAGAGGGCAGGTAAAAACTAATGTAAGAATTATTATTAATAAAAGATATATAATTGAAGATACTGCTATTGATGTTTCTCCATAATAGTAAACACTTACTATTATCCATGACATCCCAAATCCCCAATGCCCAAAACCCCATGCAAAAACTTCTTTTATTTGTATTGATTTGTTATGTATTAATATATAAATTAAATAGGCATAGGAAGCAAAAATTAGGAATTTTAAAGAGAAGGGTGCAAATGCGAAAATACCTAATATCCCAGCAAGAAAAGCATAGAAAAGTTTTTTAAAACTCATTAACTTTTTGTTACTTGAAAACTTTTTATTCTTCTATTATCTGTATCAGAAACTTTGATTGTAAGGTGTTCAACTTTCAATTTTTCGCCCTTTTTTGGAAGAACTCCATGCTCTGCTATAAAGTATCCACCTAGTGTTTCTGCATCAATAGATAAATGATCTAGATTTAATCCAAAATATTCAATAAATTCTTCAAGTTCAACTGTTGCATCAATATAAAACTTATTTTCAGATATTTGCATAATGTCTTCTTCTTCAACGTCATGTTCGTCTTCAATTTCGCCAACAAGTTCTTCTAGAATGTCTTCGATGGTTATTAATCCANATACAGCGCCGTATTCATCAATTACAACAGCTAAATGTCGTCTATCCTGCTTAAATTCCTCAAGTAATGAGTCAGCTTTCTTTGATTCTGGGACAACATTTGCATCTCTTAGCATATCAGTGAGCTTAAAATCCGTAATTCCTTTNAATAATTTAGGNAANATATCTTTTGCTAACAAAATTCCTACAACTTCATCCCTTTCTGTTCCCAATACGGGATANCTTGAGTGCCCTGANTCAATTATCTTGGTGATAACATCTGTTGTATTTTCGTCAATTTGAATTGTTACCATATCAATCTTTGGAATCATTATCTCTTTAACAGTGATATCGCCAAGCTTGATAGCTTTAGTGGCTATTGATTCAGCTTCTTTATCAATAATATTTTGATCGGCTGCATCTTTTAAAAATTCAGTAACTTCTGAAACTGATTGTGTCTTTATAAAGAAAGGATTTCTAAAGTATTTTTTTATTTTGTCGAGTAATCCCGACGGAGGTTGAGGTTCTTCGTTATTGTGTTTTTCGTTCATTTATTTATATGGATCTTTAATATTTAATTTTTTAAGCAAAAGTATTTCTTTATCTTCCATGACATCTGCCATTGAATCACTTTCATGATCAAATCCTAATATATGATATATGCCATGGATGAACATGTGAATAAAATGATTATCAAATTTTTTATTTTGTTCTTTTGATTCTAACTCAACATATTCATAGCTAATTGCGATATCTCCTAAATTATTTGTTACTTGCTTTGAAATATCTTCATTTGTAAATGATAAAACATTTGTGGGTTTGTTTTTGTTCCTAAATTTTCTGTTTAAGTTTTTAATTTCGCTGTCATTAAGTATCTTTAGGTTTACAGAACAATTAGATAATCTTTCTTCAATACATATTAGATCAAATGCTGCGCTTAATTTTTTTGATAGAGGTTTATCAATTTTAAAATTTTTATGACTAATTATATGAAGACTCACTTAATTTTTTATTTTATCCTCAAAGTATTCATACGCATCTATTATTTTACGAACAAGGGGATGTCTTACCACATCTCTCGATGAAAAATTTGTAAACCCTATTCCATTAGTATCTTTTAGAACATTGATTGCATTTAATAAACCAGAAGTAACGTTCTTTGGTAAGTCAATTTGTGTTAGGTCACCATTAATGACCAAATATGAATTAAAGCCCATTCTAGTTAAAACCATCTTCATTTGCTCTTTAGTAGTATTTTGACTTTCATCAACAATAATAAATGAGTTATTTAAAGTTCTTCCTCTCATATAGGCAAGTGGGGCAATTTCAACGATACCATTTGCTAAAAGTTTTTCAGTTCTCTCAATTCCTAACATTTCATACAAACCATCATAAAGAGGNCGAAGGTACGGATCTACTTTCTGTGACAAATCTCCTGGNANAAAGCCNAATTTCTCACCAGCTTCAACAGCNGGNCTAATAAGAATTATTCTGTCAACTTTTTCTTTTAAGAGAGCATCAATTGCTGCAGCAACAGCTAGATATGTTTTACCNGTTCCGGCTGGNCCAATGCCAAAATTAACCTCATGTTTNTCTATGCGCTCTAANTAAAGTTTTTGATTTTTACCTCTTGGCACNATNCTTTTTTTTGGTGTCTTTATTGCCACCTTTAAACNANTCTCTTCATTATANGAATCTTGGATATATAAATGTAANGTTTCTTTTGTTATTTCTATTCCTTGTCCNGCTGCTTCATANAACTTTTCTAAAGCATCTGCTGCANAATTTACATCTTTTTGAGAACCTTGTATTTTTAAGTTGTTACCNTTTTGAAAAATNGTCACATTAAAAGATTTCTCAACATACTTTAAATTNTCATTGAGCTCTCCCACAAACCTTATCATTACATTCGCGTCAGGGGGNGTGAATTCAATTTTAGTTAGAGTAGAGTCTTTTGACATTAATTTTGTAAATTTCCTCTTAANCAATTTGGAAGAGCTTCATTGATTCGAATATTAACCAANTTGCCAACNAAATCAATATCATTTGANGAAAAATTAACTATCCTGTTACAGATAGTTCTTCCTTGTAATTGGCCNGGATCTCTTTTGGATTGTCCATAAATAAGACAGTTTTGATTTGTGCCAACTTTCTTGCGACTAAAACCAAACGATAGTTGATTAAGTCTTGTTTGAAGTATATTCAGTCTTTCTTTCTTTTCTTCATCTGAAACATCATCAGGCATATCTGAGGCAGTTGTGTTTGGCCTAGGGCTATAGATAAAACTAAATGATTCATCAAATTTTACTTCATTTATTACATTCATTGTCCCTTCGAAATCTTCCTTGGTTTCNCCNGGAAAGCCNACAATAAAATCNGAAGAAAAACTCATCTCTGGTCTTACATTTCTAATTTTTTCAACTAAACGAAGATATTTCTCAATGTTATATCTCCTTCTCATGAGCTTGAGTATTCTGTCAGAACCACTTTGAACTGGAAGGTGAACATGACTTACAAGCTCAGGGACTTTGTCATAAACCTCAACTAAGTCGTCTTTAAACTCATGAGGATGACTAGTCGTATACCTTATTCTTTCAATATTTTCTATCTTTGCTGTGAGCTCTATGAGTTTTGCTAATGATGATTTTTCTCCTCCCAATGTTCCTTTAAAATTATTTACATTNTGGCCAAGAAGATGTATTTCTCTCGTTCCTTGGTCTGCTAATACAGAGATTTCATTCAAAATNTCNTCTATGCTCCTTGAAACTTCGTGCCCCCTAGTCTTTGGGACAACACAAAAGGAACAATACTTATTACATCCTTCAATAATTGAAACAAAGGCTGATGGCTCTCCTTTTCCATGAACAGGTAGATGATTAAATTTTTCAAGTTTTGGGAATGATATGTCAACTTGATTAATATTGGTTTCATTTTTCTCGTTATATAATTCTGGGAGTTTGTGAAGGGTTTGAGGTCCAAATACTATATCAACCGCTGGAGCTCTCTTGATAATCTTTTCTCCTTCTTGAGATGCAACACATCCGCCAATTGCAATTTTTAAATCAGGATTTTTTTCTTTGATTTTTCTCCATCTACCAATTTGGTGAAAAACTTTCTCTTGTGCTTTTTCTCTAATTGAACATGTATTAAGAATCAAAAGGTCAGCTTGATCTTCAGATTCTGCTAGTTCAAAATTTTCTTTTTCTTCAAGTAAATCAAACATTTTTGCAGAATCATACTCATTCATCTGACAGCCATGNGTTTTGATAAATAATTTTTTAGCCATTTTTAATATTTATTCTATAACTTTAATTTTTTTTATTTGCTCCCATATAATTAGTATTATGAAAACAAAAAACGTTTACAAGATAATTTTCATTCAGCTTGGTGAAATTTATGANGTTTTTGCAAAACAAATTTACCAAAGCGATATGTACGGTTTTATCGAGGTGGAAGAGTATATCTTCAATAAAGACAAACAGCTAGTCGTAGACCCTAGTTCTGAAAAACTTAAAAATGAATTCAACAAAGTAAAGAGGAGCTATATTCCTGTAAATGCAATTGTGAGAATAGATGAAGTNAATGAGACTGGTGAAGCAAAGATTAAGTTAAGNAAGGGTGAAATAAGTCCGCTTCCAATAAATATTCAACCACCAANNAAGGCAGATTAGTTAATCTGGCATAAAAATTTGTTTATAAAACCTTAATTCTTCAACAGACTCCTTGATGTCACCTAAGGCTCTGTGCGATCCTTTCTTTTCATAAACTTGTGCTTCATTCATCCACCTAACAGCAACTTCCTTGAATGAAGAAACATCAATATGTCTGTAATTAAAATATGACTCTAATCTGGGCATATATTTTGATAAAAATCTTCTGTCGTGAGAAACAGTATTGCCACACATAGGTGATACCTTTTCACCAACATGTTTGCATATAAAATCAAGCGTCTCTATTTCAGCTACTTGTTCATTGATATTACTTTTTTTTACTTCATCAATTAGTCCTGAAGAGCCATGGTGGCTCTGATTCCATTCATCCATAGAATCTAANATTTCTTTCGGTTGAGACAAAACTAGATTTGGACCCTCTGCGATGATATGAAGATCAGAGTCGGTTACTAATGTGGCTATTTCTATGATTTTTTCTTTTTCAGGGTCTAATCCTGTCATTTCTAAATCAATCCATATTAAATTATCTCTTGATTGGATAGTTTTCATCTCTTCTTATTATTACCTCTTTAGTGTATTTTGTTCTTATTATGAAAAAAGTTCAAACTGGGCAAGTAATAGAATTCTATTCAAATACTTGTTTGGTAAAAACAAATTTTGGTGAATTTAGCTGTGTGGCTATAAAAAATGTTGTTGTNGGTGATNATG
>PAJW01000032.1 GCA_002710265.1 Gammaproteobacteria bacterium
TTCAGATAGAAACTTACTTATATACTTACTAGGAATGTGACCCTCAAAAACATATCCATCAGTTGATACGGCAGTGTGACATGATCTGTATTTTGGTTTTATGCCATACATTTCTTTAATAGTCTCCAGATTATCGTGATCTTGTGTATATGTATTAAAGCCATTTTTCTTAAGATGTTTTACCCATTGTTTACAACAACCACATGTAGGTGTTTTATGAGTCAACAATGTTTCCTCTGTCGCGTCACTAAACTCATTATTTGAAGCAGTTAGCAACATTGTTAATGACAAGGAGAAGATAAGTATATAATTTTTAATCATTTATATATTTTATGACTAAATAAAATTTATTCCATACTATTGATATAAAATATCTCAATTCATGACCGCCAAAAAAGGAGAAACTAATGTCAGATAATTCATCAAAAGAAATAAGATCAATGGTTACCAGCGATGGCAATATAGAAATATCTATAGCAAATGTCGAAATGCCAATACCTGGAGATGATGAAGTTTTAATAGAAGTTCACGCCGCTCCAATCAATCCTTCTGACTTAGGATTGCTCTTAAGTTTTGCAGCGGATCTCTCAACAATAAACGTATCAGGATCAGGTGATGAAACTGTTACTTCTATGAAGATTCATCCAGCACTAATGGGAGCAATGAAACCAAGAATTGATGAATCAATGCCAGTTGGAAATGAGGGATCAGGGATAGTTATTGATGCAGGTGCAAATGCCAAAGAACTTATTGGAAAAACAGTTGGGCTCGCTGGAGGCTCAATGTATTCTCAATATAGATGTGTCCCAGCTGCAAATTGCTTGGTAATGGAAGATGGCACCTCTCCTGCTGAAGCCGCATCATCTTTTGTTAATCCCTTGACTGCTTTAGCTTTTATTGAAACGATGAAGATGGAAAATCATACTGCGATTGTTCATACCGCAGCTGCATCAAATTTGGGTCAAATGCTTGTGAAGATTTGCAAAGCTGATGATATCCCATTAGTAAATATAGTAAGAAAACAGGAGCAAGTAGACCTATTAAAAGGTATTGGGGCGGAACATGTTTGTAATACCAGTGATTCTAATTTTATGGAAAGCTTAGTATCAGCTTTGGTTACTACAGGCGCAACACTTGGGTTTGATGCTACTGGTGGCGGTAATGGTGGAGAATTGCCTGGTCAAATATTAGCTGCTATGGAAGTTGCTGCTAATAAGACGGCTAAAGAATATTCCAGATATGGTTCAGATACATATAAACAAGTTTATATCTATGGTGGTCTTGATCAGTCTCCAACAATTCTCAAAAGATCATATGGTATGTCATGGGGCTTGGGTGGATGGTTGCTAACCCCAATGATAGGAAGAATTGGTATGGAAAAATTTCAAGCAATGAGAATGAGGGTAGCAAAAGAAATTAAAACTACTTTTGCTAGCACTTATGCAAATGAGATATCTTTTGAAGAGATGCTTCAGCCTGAAATAATTAAGTCATATGCTAAACAGGCTACAGGTCAGAAGTATTTGGTTAATCCTCAGAAGTAAATCTTTGATAAAATTACTAGCTAAATAAGGAAATCCTATGAATCTATATATAAAGTTATTTTTGCTTGTGTTTATTTCAATTAATTCACTTAGCGCACAAGTTTTAACAACTACTGAAAATAATGGAAATCTTATATTAGAAGACATACCACCAATACCTCAAAACATTAAAGATGATCTAAGAAAATTTCAAAATGTAAGATCAGGGTCNTTTAGAGGTTTTGATGCTTCTGGTGANNAANTATACATTTCAACAAGATTTGGAAATGTTAGCCAACTTCATCTAGTTAAATCTCCTAATGGTGCTAGAAATCAAATCACATATTTTGAAGAACCAATAGGGTCTATTAGAAAACANCCTGATGGNAGTTTAATTGCTTTCACAATGGACTCAGGNGGTAGTGAAAATGCACAAATATTTAAATTAAATCCNATAGATGGATCTTATGATTTACTCACTGACGGTGAATCAAGAAATGGCGGGCCATTATGGGATAAATCAGGAACAAAGATTGCTTACAGAAGTAATAGAAGAAATGGTGCTTCTAACGATGTTTGGATAATGTCTGTGGATGACCCTAAATCGGCTGAAATTATTCTTAAATCTCCTGATGGCACATCATGGGGGCCAATTGATTGGTCAGAAGATGGCACAAAAGTTTTAATTCAAAACTATATTTCAATTACAGATTCTAAAGTCTATATGGTTGATATTGCTTCAAAAGAAAAGAAACTTATTTTAGGAGATAAAGTTAAAAAGTCTGTAAATAGTGGATTAAGTTTTGATAAAGCAAGCAAAGGTATTTATTTTGTTACTGATGAGTTTGGAGAATTTAATAACTTAGCATACAAAAACCTTGAAACAGGCAAAGTCCAAGTAATCACTAATGACATTAGATGGGATGTTGATGGATTTACTCTATCAAAAGATAGAAATAGAGCTGCTTTCACTGTAAATGAAAATGGATTCAGCACTCTATATTTAATGAATGCAAAAACAAAAAAATATAAAAAAGTTTCAAGTATTCCAATAGGTTTAATTGGAGGTATTCAGTTTAATGATAAATCCAACATGTTAGGCCTTTCTATAAATACATACAAAAGTCCATCAGACAGCTATACATTGCAACTAATGAGAAATCCACTTAATTATGGCAAGTTAACTAAGTGGACTGAATCTGAAGTAGGAGGCTTAGATACTTCATCCTTCGTTAGTCCTGAACTAATAAGTTACAAATCTTTTGATGGATTAGAAGTACCAGCTTTTGTTTATGCAAAAGAAAGTGAAGAACCTTTGCCTGTAATTATATATATTCATGGAGGGCCAGAGGGTCAGTCACGACCTAGATTTAGTAGTACTTTTCAATTGTGGATAGATCAACTTGGGGCTGCAGTTATAACTCCAAATGTTCGTGGTAGTGAAGGATACGGAAAGACATACCTTGGACTTGATAATGGATTTAATAGAGAAGACTCAGTTAAAGATATTGGCGCTTTGCTTGATTGGATTGAAACACAACCACAATTTGATTCATCAAGAGTTGCAGTCTATGGAGGCTCCTACGGAGGCTATATGGTGCTTGCTAGTGCTGTACACTATAGCAATAGATTAAAAGCAGCAATTGATATAGTTGGCATATCAAATTTTGTAACCTTCCTAACTAACACCGAAGACTACAGAAGAGACTTAAGAAGAGTTGAATACGGAGACGAAAGAGATCCAGAAATGAGAGCCTTTTTAGAGGAAATAAGTCCAAATAATAACGTTGAGAAAATTTTAGTTCCGATGTTTGTTGCTCAAGGAGAAAATGATCCAAGAGTTCCTGTAACTGAAGCTGAACAAATAGTTAAATCTTTAAGAGATGCAGATAAAACAGTTTGGTATATGAATGCTTTGAATGAAGGTCATGGATATAGGAAGAAAGAAAATAGAGATTTATATCAACAAGCTGTCATTTTATTTCTAGAAAAACATCTCTAGTTTTATTCTTTTTTTAAAAAAAAGCTTAAAAATAAGCTTAATTTTATTGCCTAAAAATCAANCTTTTTTCTTTTAAAAAAAACGATTTACAAAGCATTAAAAATGTCGTTTAATCGAATTAGAAATATACATTTGTCATTAATTTACGGAGGGGTAATATGACACATCCAAATCATCCAAGCGTTGATCAAAGTGATCGGGTAGTTCCATACAATCTTAGACAAAGTGGACGAACTCCAACTGAGCTTTTAATTTCAACAAGAGTAAGAAAATCTCCTTTCTGGCACCTGTCTCATGAAGCAGGATGTTGGAGAGCAACTATTTATAACAGAATATATCATCCAAGAGGATATGTAAGACCAGAGGACGGCGGCGCAATGGTTGAATATGAAGCCCTAGTTAACAGAGTAACTATGTGGAATGTTGCAGTGGAAAGGCAAATAAGAGTAAAGGGGCCTGATGCAGAGGCATTTACAGACTACGTAATAACTCGTGATGCAACCAAGATTGAACCTGGTAATGGAAAATATGCAATTTTATGTAACGATAAAGGAGGCATTCTTAATGATCCAGTTTTATTGAGATTAGCAGAAGATGAGTTTTGGTTTTCTATATCTGATAGTGATCTTTTGCTTTGGCTTCAAGGCGTAAATGTTACAAAAAAATACGATGTAATAATTGATGAAATCGATGTTTGCCCACTTCAGATTCAAGGACCTTTATCAGAAGACCTTATGGCAAAGCTTGCTGGAGAAGAACTCAGAGAAATTCCATATTATGGATTAATGGAAACTAAAATTGGTGGGGCTGACTGTGTTATTAGTCAAACTGGATTTACAGGAGAGAAAGGATACGAAATTTACGTAAGAGACGCTCATGAAAATGCAGAAGTTGTATGGAATGGCGTACTTGAAGCAGGTGAAGAATTTGGTTTGATGGTGATTGCACCAGCTCACCATAGAAGGATTGCAGCAGGTATTTTATCTTGGGGCCAAGATCTTGACCATGAAACATCTCCTTTCCAAGTAAACCTTGCATATCAAGTTCCAAGAACCAAGGAAGCAGATTACATTGGCAAAGAAGAGCTTGAGAAACAGCGCGCAATAATGGACGCGGGCGATGCTCCTTTTAAAATGAAAATGGTAGGCCTAACACTTGGTGGAAAAGAGATTACAGATTATGCTCCTGATTTTTGGTTAATCGCAGACACTGATGGAAAAGATGTTGGGTATATTACATCTCCGTGGTGGTCTCCTGAGTTAGAAACTAATATAGCCTTAGCTTGGGTTCCTTGGACTTCCTCTGAGGTAGGAACTAAGTTCCAAGTAAGACTACCTGATGAGTACTCAGAATCTCCAGGAGTTCCAGTAGGAGCCGAAGTGGTTGATGTGCCATTTAGAGAGTCAGTGAATCCAAATAAACGAGAAGTTCAAAAAGAAAAAGGACTAGACTACGCTGACTAGTAATATTTTTTGAAGCGAGAGATTTAAAATTTCTCGCTTCATTATTATGAAAAATTTTTTAGCAATACTGATTCTTCTATCTGCACCTCTATATTCTGAGAGTTCGAAAATACTCTGTGAATTAGACGGAAACTTTTCTGTAACCTATAAAGATATTAAGAAAACTTATCTGGCAGAAGGCATAGAATTATTCAAAAATTTAGCAAGACAGACTCAACAGTCTTTATTTTTATTGAGAAGAGCAAAGACAAATTTTGCTGAAGAAGATTGGCAAAAGAGTTCTTTGTATGTAGTTCAATATTGGGAAGTAGATTCTGATAAAGAAGCATTTAAATCCCTAACCCATACCTTCGACCCATCACCAATGTGGATAAATGAAAAGGCGACATGGACTGCGGAAAAGAAAGATACAGGAATATCAGTTACTCATAGTATGAATCTTGATGAAGAGCATCCATTATTTCCAGAGTACGAAGTCCAGGTATATAAAATTACAAATACTTTCAACTGGTATACAGGTAAAGGCCAAATATTTGGAGATATATGGCTAAAGAAAAAAGATGGCTCAAGAGGAAAAAACCCAAAAGTTGAAATATTTGCTAGCGGTAAGTGCGAAGCTCAGAAGAAGAAATTTTAATTAAGAAAACCCTTGTGCTCAACAGAGCATTTAATTAATAACGCAATTTTAAGAAATATTATTTATTTTTTTTAGCTTTTCTCAGCTCTCTGTAAATTTTTTCTATTTTTTGTTTCTTTATAGATCTGACAACTTTTCTTCTTAAACTTGCGAGCTTAGATTTTTTAATTCTTTCTCCTTTGTTTATTTGCGTTTCTCCAAAGTTAATTACTTTTCTATTTATAATAGTAACAAANTCTTTTAAAAACTCTACAATACNTAACAATGAATCTTATTGAGNGAAATGTTATTGAAAGGGCNCTTTTAATTTACGTTGACGTTNATTCANTNCAGAATAAAGAAAAATTAGAGCAAGGTTATGAGGANTTCTGTAGTTTAGTAGAGTCTTCAGGATTNGCNATTAAACAATCAACTAAATTTAAGCAGAATGCACCTACCACTAGTACGTTTATAACTAGTGGCAAACTTGAAAAAATAAAAGAGTTAATCTTAGCTAATGAAATCGACTTNGTGATATTCAATCATCAACTTTCTGCATCGCAAAACAGAAACCTTGAAAAATTTNTAAATAAAAGAGTTATTGATAAAACAGAATTAATACTTGATATTTTTGCATCTAGAGCATCATCACACATTGGTAAGCTGCAAGTTGAACTTGCACAATTAAAGCATTTATCAACAAGACTTATAAGAGGCTGGACTCACTTAGAAAGGCAGAAGGGTGGAATCGGATTAAGGGGTCCTGGTGAAACACAGCTTGAAACAGACCGAAGATTAATTAGTAAAAGAATTAAAATGCTTAATGCAAGACTTGATAAAGCACACAAGCAAAGAGAAATTAATAGATATTCCAGAAAAAAAAGCAGGAATAAGCTTGTTGCTTTAGTTGGATATACAAATGCTGGAAAAACTACACTTTTTAACAAGTTAACCGAAAGTTTCCAAGTCGCAGAGAACAAATTATTTGCTACATTAGACTCTGTAACAAGAAAAAATAAAAACCCTGAACATGGCCCAATACTATTTTCTGATACAGTTGGGTTTATCTCAGATTTGCCGACTCAACTTATTGAATCATTCAAAGCTACATTAGATGAATTGAAAACAGCCGACCTTTTATTGCATGTTGTTGATGTTTCAGATGTTGATTACAAAATTAAAATAAATGAAGTAAATAGGATTCTCTATGACTTATCATTAAACAATATTCCTCAAATTATTGTTAACAATAAGTGTGATTTAGTTTCATGCTCAAAGACAGAATCCTTAAATAACAGAAACCCTAATCAATTATTTATATCTGCAGAAAACCAAACCGATTTTCATGACTTAAGGTCAAGGATAGATAAACATCTTTTTAATGGAATATATAAAGGATGGGTGTCAATAGAGAATAATCTTGGAAACATAAGATCATTATTATTTGATATGGGATGTGTTAGAGAAGAAAAAGTTTCATCAAATGGAACAATGTTTGCAAATATTAAGATTGGCAATGATGAATTAGACCAATTTATTAATTTGAATGGGTTTGAACTTTGCAGTGATGAGGATATACTTTTTAAATCAGTTGAAACATAATTTAAAAACATGAAAAACTTAGATAATATTCTTGAATCAATCGCTAAACCGTTTATGCCAATTACTTCTTGGTTGTTAAGACTGGGTTTAGGCACATCATTTATATTGCATGGCATTGGAAAATTTCCATTACCCCCTGAAAAGATGGTTACTTGGTTTGAAAGTATGGGCTATATGTATCCTGAAATAGTAACTAGTATGGTTGCGATAGGAGAGGTTGCTGCTGGCGCTGGAATAATACTTGGTGGATTATCTAAGACCCATGTAGGAAATTTAATTACTAGAATCTCAGGTGGTGCAGTAGCAGTTATCATGATTGGAGCAATATTAATTGCCCACTCAGACTGGCTAGTGACAAAAAAACTTTTCATGAGTGAGCAAATATTTCTGTTCATACTTGGTTTGTACTTTGCTTTAAAAGGCAATAAATAAACTATTCACTAAATTCAATTTCTAACTTTCTAATCATCATAAGTAATTTATTTTTAAATAATTTTAAAAAGTTATTGCAAATCTAAATGAGAATCATTATCATTCTCATTCATGGAAGCTACTTTATTGGTCATTCCCCTAAAAGTGTGCAGTTTTAGATTTTATTAATCAAAAATCTTTAGGCGAAAAAAAGTAGCTTTCATTTTAATTTTTAAAAAGAGGATAATTATGAATAAGATTTCAAATAGATTTTTTGATGACATCTCACCAATATTTTTTATTGGTGTTCTTTTAATGTCATCATTCTTTATTAATGTAAATGCTGCTGATTCAGAAGAAGTAATAGAATCAGTCACAATTATTGGTTCAAAAGAAGATGTTAAGGGATTACCTGGTTCAGGTTCTGTTATTTCAAATGAAGACCTTCAAAAAGCGATGGATACAGACATCCACAAGATTCTTTCCGCAGTTCCTGGACTTTATTTTAGAACTGAAGATGGATATGGGTTAAGACCTAATATATCCATTCGTGGAACATCTATTGATAGATCAGCTAAAGTAACTCTTATGGAGGACGGTATTCTTATTGCGCCAGCTCCATATACTTCTTCTTCTGCATATTATTTTCCTACGACAGGAAGAATAAACTCAGTAGAAGTATTGAAAGGACCATCATCCATTAGCCAAGGACCAAGCACTATTGGTGGAGCTATTAACTTAGTAAGCACTCCAATACCTGAGGTCAATTCAGGACGATTTGTTCAAGAGGTTGGCGGAAACGGAATGACGAGAACCCATGCTTACTACGGCATGAACTCCGGTAATTTAGGAGCATTAATTGAAGTGCATGAGCACCAAACTGATGGTTTTGATAGCATTGCAAATGTTGGTGGTGATACAGGTCTAAATAAATCTGATGTGATGTTTAAAGCTAGATACGAAACAGGAAATCATTCTATAACTCTTAAAATGGTTGAAGTAGATGAGTCATCTGATCAATCNTATGTAGGANTATCACAACAAAGCTTTATGGCTAATCCTAGAAAAAGATATGGAATGACACANTANGATGTTATGNATAATGATGGAGANCAAATGTCNTTAACTTATGTTGGNTCATTTGGTAATTTTGATGTNGTAGCTTCGACATGGGANATTGATTANCACAGAGANTGGTTCAANGTAGATAAAGCAAACAACTCAGGCGTGACGAATGCAGANGGCTCNAGNATTGGAACAGGAATTAATAATGTNATTTCTGCAGCAAANGGNGGTAGCACTGTTGCTCAAGGTATATTAGATGGAACTGTTGCAACTCAAGTAAAGTTAAAACANAACAATAGATTTTACACAAANGAAGGTTTCCAATTTAAAGTNTCTACAGAAATTGGTAANCANGCTTTGACAGTTGGATATAGNGATATGGAAGACTCAGAAAGCAGATATCAANAGTATGAGTGTTTTGANCAAAGNGCATCTGGANCTAACTCATCTCTTTATNCATGCAGNACTGGATTTACAGGAAGNAATAATAGATTAAGNGTTTCAGAAGCAACATCTTTTTATATTGAAGANAAAATAACNTTAGGAAAATTAGCTNTAACAATTGGTCATAGATCTGAAGATTACGATCANGTTGAAAATAGATGGNATGATGGAACTCCAACTAGAAATGTTTTAGCTTCTGGTTATCCTAAAACNAAAGATGGNGACCANAGCACTACAGGNTTTGGTGCAACATATGATCTAAACGATAACATGCAGTTGGTTGCAGGTTTTCATGAAGGTATGACAGCCATGTTTGGTACTGATCCTGAGACAGCTGATAATATGGAACTAGGAGTCAGATATTCTGAAGGCATGACTAATGTTGAAGTATTTTATTTTGCGAGTGATTATGAAAGCTTAAAGGCGGAATGTAAGAATTCTCAAGGTGGAGATTGTAATGAAGGTGATGTATTTGATGGCGGAGCAGTTGATGTATCAGGTCTTGAACTATCAGCTTCGTGGCTACTTGAAAGCGCTAACGGTGTTTCATACCCGATAGGTCTAACGTATACATCTACTGATGCGACATTCGCAAACAGTTTTGATGATGATGGTGATTATTGGGGAGTTGTTGCTGATGGCGATGATGTTCCATATGTTCCAGATTCCTCTTTAGCTTTAGTAGCTGGATTTGTAAATGCAAACGGACTAAGCGGTAATGTGAGATATGTAAACAATGGAAGTTCTTGTTCAACTGCTGCATGCGGCACATATCAAAAAATTGATGCTCATAGCTTTGTAGATCTCAATCTAAGAAAAGCATTAAATACAAATATGGATGTATATTTAGTAGTCGAGAATGTTATGGATAGTGAAGATATTGTAGCTAGAGCACCAAAAGATGGCGCTAGATCACAAAAACCTAGAACAATGAAAGTAGGCTTTTCATATAATTTCTAAGTAATTTTTGGGAGAGGGGTGTTATTACAGTACCCCTAAAAATTAAAGGGGCAATTTATTGCCCCTTTTTTTAAAACAAGTAGAATAGCAGTATGCGTAATTTTTTAAAGTATGACGATACGCAAGTTATCAAATATGACAGTATTATACTTGCTGTCATATACACAATTGGACATATCCTTATCGCCATGGCTTGTAATAGGATAATTACAGGAGCTACATTGGATATGGCTGCTGCTGATGCCTTTGTCGAGCCTATAATTAATGGTTTTTGGTTTTATTTCTTACTTGTCTATATAAAGACCAATATTGAGAAAAAAATTAACAACAATTCAATTAATTTTATTTCTAATGCTAAGTTAGGTATTTACTTAGCTATCCTATATACAATAGGCCACATATTTATTGCTATGACGTGTAATAGATTGCTAACTGGAGCTCCACTAAATCTAGCTGCTATCGATGCCTTGGTTGAGCCAATAGTAAATGGTTTTTGGTTTTATCTTCTCTTTGAAGTTTTTAACAAATACAAATCAAGAACAAAGGCTGTTTCTGGAAAGAATAACAATAACCCTTTAGTTTCTGAATTCAAAGATTCAAAGCTCGCACCAGTTAATAACAAAAAGAATATAGATTAACTCTTCAAAAAATCTTTCTTTAAAGTACAATACTTCAATCAAATGTGGGGCTATAGCTCAGCTGGGAGAGCACCTGCTTTGCAAGCAGGGGGTCCGCGGTTCGATCCCGCGTAGCTCCACCATTTAATTACATTTTTTATACTTTTTTTTTATATTTTTTAGTAGTATATTTAAAGTCTACTTTTTAATTGCACATTTTTAAGGAGAGTCTATATGGCTGATAAAGTTGAAGGAAAATGTCCTGTAATGCATGGGGCAATGACAACGCATAGTTCAAGCGGAACATCTAATAAAGATTGGTGGCCAAATCAATTAAACCTTAATATTCTTCACCAACATGATAAAAAATCCAACCCAATGGATGAGGGGTATGATTACAGAGAAGAGTTTTCGAAAATTGACTACAAAGCTTTAAAAGATGATTTAAATAACTTAATGACAGATTCTCAGGATTGGTGGCCTGCAGATTATGGTCATTATGGACCTTTCTTTATCAGAATGACATGGCATGCAGCTGGAACATATAGAAATACAGACGGAAGAGGCGGAGGAGGAACTGGCGCTCAAAGATTTGCCCCTCTTAATAGTTGGCCTGATAACGGAAATCTTGACAAAGCAAGACGACTTTTATGGCCTATAAAACAAAAATATGGAAAGAAGATTAGTTGGGCTGATTTACTCATTCTAGCTGGAAACGTTGCTATTGAGTCTATGGGTGGTGAAACATTTGGTTATAGCGGAGGTCGACCAGATATCTGGGGCCCTGAAGAAGATATTCATTGGGGTGTTGAATCCGAGTGGCTTGAAAGCAAACGTTATAAAGGTGAAAGAGTATTAGATAATCCTCTTGCAGCAGTTCAGATGGGTTTGATTTATGTAAATCCTCAAGGNCCTGATGGNAACCCAGATCCGTTAGCAAGNGCTCATGANATAAGAGAAACATTTGGAAGAATGGCTATGAANGATGAGGAGACTGTTGCNTTGGTTGCAGGAGGACATACTTTTGGTAAAGCNCATGGAGCAGGTGGTGAAGAAAATGTACAGTCTGAGCCTGANGGCGCGCCACTAGAAGAAATGGGTTTTGGTTGGACGAGCAATTATGGNTCCGGTGTTGGCAGCGACACAATAACAAGTGGTATTGAAGGNGCTTGGACTGCNAATCCAACNAAATGGGATAATGGTTATTTTGATTTATTGTTTGGTTATGAATGGGAANTAACAAAAAGTCCNGCNGGGGCTCACATATGGCATGCAGTTGGNCAAACAGAAGAAGATATGGCACCNGATGCAGAAGATNCNAGCAAAAAAGTNCCAACCATGATGACNACTGCTGATATGGCTTTNAGNATGGATCCAGAATATAACAAAATTTCTAAAAGATTNCATGAAAANCCAAATGAGTTTGCAGATGCNTTTGCTAGAGCTTGGTTTAAACTNCTNCACAGAGACATGGGACCAAAATCNAGATATATGGGACCAGAAGTGCCTGAGGAAGAACTAATATGGCAAGATCCAGTTCCANCTGGAGATANAGNTTACGATGTTGATAACGTAAAAAATATCATAGCTAATTCCGGATTATCTATACAAGAAATGGTAGAAACTGCATGGGCTAGCGCATCAACCTATAGAGGTTCTGATATGCGTGGAGGAGCCAATGGCTCCAGAATTAGGNTGGCTCCTCAAAAAGATTGGGAGGCAAATAATCCAAGCCAATTAACTAAAGTAATGGGAATATATGAATCTATTTCGAAAGAAACAGGCGCTTCAATTGCTGATGTTATTGTACTTGCTGGTAATGTTGCTATAGAGATGGCATCGGGTGCAGAAGTTCCTTTTACACCAGGAAGAGGTGATGCCTCTCAAGAGCAAACAGATATTGAATCTTTTGAAGTACTTGAACCTAAGTCAGATGCATTTAGAAACTATCATGCAAGTGGAGTAAATACCGCGCCTGAAGAAATTATGCTTGATAAAGCGCAGCTTCTNGGTTTAACTGCTCCTGAAATGACTGTGCTTGTTGGGGGGATGAGATCACTTGGTATAAGTTTGAATGGATACGGAGTATTCACTGAAGATACCAATAAATTAANNAATGATTACTTCAAAACCTTGCTTGATATGTCTGTTCAATGGAAACCTAATGGAACTGGAAATTCCTATGAAGCATTTGATAGAAAGTCAGGAGAAAAGGTNAGAACTGCCTCTAGGTCAGATCTTGTATTTGGATCAAATTCTCAGTTAAGAGCTATTGTAGAGGTATATGCTGAAGATGATTCAAGTGACAAATTTACTAACGATTTTATATTTGCATGGAACAAAGTAATGAATGCAGATAGATTTGACGTTCAGTAAATTACTTAGTTTCTAGTATTTTTATATTTTGTAGTGATTGCATCGAATATGTTGCAATCACTGCTAGTATATTCATATATAACTGTGCCAACAGTAGTTTGGTGGAAAGCAAATCCAAGCTTATGAATTCAAAATAATATATTCCCAGGATAGTAAAGAAAGCAAAGAATAATATCATTCGGTATGCCAATACTTTTGCTTGCATTAGATAACCAGTTAGAGACGATATAAATACAATAATAATTCCGAATGCCGCAATCTCATGATATGCGTGCGATGAAACAAATGTTAAAACTGATCCAGATACAGCTATTGTGAATAGCATTTGAAAGAAACCAAATATTTTAATATCTGAAGTTACTTCAGGATTAAATTTTTTATAAAAATCATCTGGATTTTTTTCTTCGATACAGTCATCTGGCCTCCAGTATGTTTGTGAAAACCANACTTTAACTTTATCGCGCCATGATTTAGTTTTAATAGTATCTTTAATCATAATTGAAAATACCTGGAAGTTTGCCCAAAGTGGGTTCCAGCTATTTAAAGGAGTAGCTGTTCCATATACTGGTTTTAGATCAGGCCTTTGAGCTGTGTATGTGCCAAACATTCTATCCCAAATAATAAATACACCACCGTAGTTTGCATCAATGTATTCCTTGTTTTTGGCATGATGTATTCCGTGGTTCATCGGCGTTATGAAAACTTTTTCCATCCAACCTAGATGNCCAATATGTTCCGTATGAACCCAAAATTGGTAAACAAGATTAACACCAGCAACNGCAATAAAAACTTCTACAGGTACACCAAGAAGTATCATTGGCATATAAAATATCCATTTCCATAACCAACCTGTGCTGGTTTGTCTTAGTGCTGTTGCAAGATTAAAATCTTCGCCATGATGATGCACGCTATGCGTTGCCCATAAAATCTTAATCTCATGATGCATTCTATGCATCCAATAATAAGACAGATCATATAAAAGAAAAGCTATTATCCATGTAAATGGATTTTTGACAGATAGTAACTCTAAATTAAGATTTGTACTGATATAAACAAATATGACGCTTTGAACACCAAGATTAAGCATTGTAGGGAATCGACTTATCATTCCTATAGTAATGCTAGTTACCGTATCATTAAGTCGATAAGTATTTTTACCTATGTATTTACCATAAAAATACTCAACTATTATCAACAAAAAGAATGCTGGTATAGCAAAAGTTATGATTATTGATTTATCTGTTACTACTTCCATGTCCTAGAATTATAAAAAAATTTTGTTAATTTGTCGTTATATGCTTGAGTGCACCGATTACAGTACCATATTCTCTATTATCTTCAAAGATTCCTTGCATATTTACTAATTTCAACCTTTCATCAATCGCATTCTTAATATATTCGTTTGTGGAAACTCTTCCAATAAAATGAACTGTATTAAGTCCGCATAATGCTGCATTAAGATAGGCGATTGTTCCAATAACCTCTCCAATCATATTTAATATTGCAGCAGCAATATCATCTTCTGATGCATCATCAGCTTTCTTTAGTTTAGCAAAATTCGAAGCAGTCACCGAAGAATCCAAAACTCCAATGTCATTTACGACATCACCAATCAATAAATCTACATTATCTCTATGACCCACAATGGCTTTTTTAGTTACCTCATCAATTGATAAATTATTTAAAGCTAAATTGCTTAATCCTCCCAGCGTTCCACCACCTATTGCAATACCACCAATATAATTGAATTCTCCATTTTGATGATGAATGCATGCTGTACCTGTTCCAGCACTAATAGCAAGAAAGGGTTCATGCGTGCTATAAATTTCAATTACACCATTACCAATCGCATCAGTTTCATTTATTTTTATAACCTCAATATTTTTATAAATACTTTCAAGAGAATCTGATTTCCCTCCAGTGACAGCAATCATATCCACATCCTTAACATCAATATTTAAATGATTAAAAATTTCATCAAGCATTGAATGATCTATTTTTTTCGATGGAAGTGTAAAAAAATCCACATTAGTTCCATTGCTTATAGCAATATCAGTATTTGAAATACCAAAATCAATTGCTACTTTCATCATTTTTATATAGCACTAATAGTCCGGCTATGATGGCGGTGTTTTTTATAAAATTTTGTATTTCATGATTTTTATTAATAACGTCATTAATATTCCAAAAGTCGTGTATATAGAAATTAAATAGCAGCACATTTACGGCTAAAACTATCGAGCCTACTTTTAAAAATCGACCTAAAATTATGGATGACCCAAAAATTAATTGACATAAAATGACCAAAATTAATGATAGGGCAGGAAATGGAACATTATTTATTGTTACAATTTCGATATACTCTGAAAAAGATATTATTTTAAAAATACCAGGAATTAAAAAGTATAAACCAATTAATACTCTACCTGTAAGGTAGATATATTTATCAAAATTAGTACTCAATTTTTATTTTAGATAAGTAGACGGCCATGTCATAGGCACTTGCTGTTGAGGATTAAATACTCTAGGACCCACAGCAGGATAAGCTTTTTCGGCTGCAGATATTTCTTCAGCGCTTATAAATTCACTTGGCACTAATCTAAAAACATCCAAACCTCTAGTAATCTCAGTACCATAAATATAACCATCATAATAATACGTTGACCAATAGCCACCAGTGATTAGTAAATCTTCAAGTATTGGCCCTCTATCAAAATAGGCTATTTCAATAGGATTAGAAGAATCGGTAAAGTCCATAATTGATAAACCACCCTGATACCAAGCTTGTACAAAAATATCTCTATTAGGAATTGGGATAATTGAGCCATTATGAGCAACACAATTTTCAGTTTCTAATTGAGGTGCAGGCATCTTGTAGTGACTTTTAAAGATTAGTTTGTTATCAATAATGTCATATATTGCGTCAGCGCCCCAATCCAGTGGATCCCAAGCACGACATCTAGCTCGACCACCGCCACCCCATTCATCTGTGAAGATAACTTTAGTTCCATCATTGTTAAATGTTGCTGAATGCCAGTATGCAAAACCTTTATCAGTAACAACATCGAGTCTTTGCGGATTGTAGGGGTCTGATATATCAAATAAGATACCATTACCCGAACAAGCTCCAGCTGCAATATTTGCTGAAGGAAAGACCGTTATATCATGACACTGATCTGTTCTTTTTGTATCTTGTGTATCGTCCCCATGATCGCCTCCTTGCCATAAACCAGCAAGTGAGCCAGTTTCCTCATCCGCAAAAACTGTTGGACTAGATACTATTTTTGATTTTGATGGGTCTGAAACAGGAATTTCTATAATGTCAATTCTAAATAGTGCTGTTCTTTTATCTCCAGGAACATTACCAATACATATGTCCATTTCCTCTTCATCTCTAACGCTACCTGTGCCTGAGTTATATACAATTATTTTTCCATCCTCATTAGGACCTGCAACTATAGAGTGCGTATGCGAGCCTCGGCATGTCTGAACAGCACCAACTTGTATGGGATTCGTGAGATCAGAAATATCAAATATTCTAATACCTCTGAATCTTTCTGGACTTGCATCTCTACCAACGCCCTCAAGTCCACAATCAATTCGGCTTCTAATTTGTTCAACGGACATTATTAAAATATCTCCAACTATTGATACATCTCCTTGACCGCCTGGACAAACTACTGATGAAAGCAAGCTTGGAATACCGTTATCATTTAATTTATATATATTAAATCCATGATAGCTACCAGCCACCAAAACATCATCTCTGAATGCCATATCGGTATTAGCGAAACTTAACATAGGACTTCTTAATGAACGAGACTTTTCTAAGGTTGTTTTTTCTCTATCCTCTTCGGGCTTTGTTGTATCCTCAGACCCTTTTGCTGCTGGATTTTTTGGATCATAAAATCCTGTTGGTTTTCTAAGAGAAGTAATAAGTTCTAAATTTAGAATAGCTTCATCCGCAATAAAAAGACCTGCGGTCAGACCAGCTCTTGGGTCATCAGATAAATTTACAGCCATAATATTCATTCTTTCAATTTCAACACCTTGATCATTAACTAAATCAGAAACAAATTCATTTAAAATAGGATCATAAGCAGCACCAGGATATTTTTTTAGCTCTTCAACCATTTCAAGTGCGCCATCATGATGAGCAATCATTAACTGAAGAAATAATCTATCAAAATCAGTACTTTTTGAATTTCTTAATTTGTTTAATTGTTCAGGGCTAGCCATTCCAACCATTTCTGCATGCATTTGATGATGATTATGATTTTCCATCATATTATTAGCATATTCACCTCTTTCTTTTAACCAACTTTCCATAAAGTTAATTTCATCTTCTTGAGAAACATCTATTCGCTTCGCAAGATCTACTATCGTCTTATTATTAGTTCTTGCATCTACTAAATTTGACATAAGAATAGCTTGTTCATGATGAACAATCATTCCTCTGAGAAATTTCACATCAGCTTTGATATATGAAGTATTTGCAATGTCAGTTGCAGCATTTGCATCTAGATTTTTAGATGGTTCACCCGGAGCACCTGGTTGTATTATTGGAGCTTCATTAATAACTAAACTTGAAGCACTTATTTGAAATGCAGAAATAAGCAATAAAATATTAAAAGATTTTTTGAATTTTGATTTAAGCATCCCTTTTATCCTCTTCAATAATTTCTTCTGATTCGCCATCAATAATATTTTCATTTTTGTTAGAAAAATTCCCAAATCTATTGATACGATTATCTCTATTTAATTGTTTGCTAGATGCTTTAACCTTTGCGAGCTTAAAAAATGCAAATAATGCTAGTAGAGCAATTAGGCCAAATACTAAATTATTCAACTTTAATTACCTGCTTCTTATTTTTGCTAATAACCTTAAAATTTCTAGATAAAGCCATATTAAAGTTACCATAAGACTAAAGGCGCCATACCATTCCATATATTTTGGTAATCCTTTTTCAGCACCTTCTTCAATAAAATCAAAATCAAGGACCAAGCTCAATGCAGCTACACCTGTAATAATCAATGAAACGCCAATACTCATTGGAGAATTTGATGTAAGAAAGCTCAGTGTTGAGCCAAAAAAGCTCATTACAAAATTTACTAGGTATAAAAGCATTATTCCACCAATAGCAGATACCAGCATTAACCTAAAATTTTGAGTTGGAAGAATAAGACCAGATTTGTAACACACTAATAAAGTTGCAAGTATTCCAAAAGTTAGTGCAAGAGCCTGCATTGCAATTCCAGGAAATTGTGCTTCGAAGACCATAGTTATGCCACCAAGAAAAATACCTTGACTTAATGCATACAATGGAGCTGTTGAGCCAGCTTTAGCTGGACTTCTGAAGATTGTCACTAGTGCTAAGATAAAACCAATTATGGCTCCCGGAATCATCAATTGAGGTATATTCCATCCAATAAACGCACCACCAAAACATAGTGACAAAAGAATACCTGTCTTATTAACAGCACCATCAAGAGTCATTCTTTCACTAAGAGGAATATCGTTGTGTGTATTACCAAAGTTTCTTGTAAAAGCCGGGTTAGCCGATCTCCCAAATGTATTTATTGCAGCATGTTTAGACATAAGTAATCTCCATATTTATTATCATACTAATTAGGTATGGTCAGAAAGACAAATTTAAAGTTATAAA
>PAJW01000033.1 GCA_002710265.1 Gammaproteobacteria bacterium
TATTTACTTACTTCCTGCTTTGAATAAGATCTAAGTATCGTATTATAACTAATATGAGAATACATATCCTAGGTGTTTGTGGAACCTTTATGGCAGGACTTGCTCAAATACTCAAAGAATCTGGCCATGTTGTATCGGGATCGGATGTTCAATTTTATCCACCAATGTCAGATTATCTAAGAGATATAGATATCAACACAATAGATGGATATGAAGTTAGTAAAATGCCTGAAGCAAATCTTTACGTAATTGGAAATGCTTTATCTCGGGGAAATGAATGTGTTGAATATATCTTAGATAATAATCTTGCATATACATCAGGTCCATCAATACTTGGCAAAGAACTTCGAGAAAGAAATGTTTTTGCTGTTTCTGGAACACACGGAAAAACTTCAACCGCATACATGTTGACGCATATACTTAATGATCAAGGAAGAGACGTTGGATATCTAGTTGGTGGAATATCTAAAAACTTTAAAAACCCAGCGAGACTAGGATCTGATAAGACATTTGTTATCGAGGCAGACGAATATGATTCAGCATTTTTTGATAAAAGGTCAAAATTCATCAATTATCATCCTAAAAATTTGATAGTTAACAATATTGAATTTGATCATGCTGATATTTTTGACGACATAAATGATATAAAAAGACAGTTTCACCATCTTGTTAAGCTAATTCCAAATTCAGGTAATATTATTTATTATCAAGATGATGAAAATACATCAGATGTATTATCTAAAGCATCATACTCAAATTTAATTGCAATAAACGCAGATAATATAAATGTAAATATAATCACTAAAGGGCTAACAGTTGATGATGAGACTTATTCATTAGAAGATTTACCGCTTATTGGTGAACACAATTTAAAAAATTATGTCTGTGCAATTCTTGCAGCTCAAATTGATGGAATAGAGATATCAGATTCAATAGATTCTCTCAAAAGCTTTTTGGGTGTAAAAAGAAGAATGGAAAAAATTGCTGAGATAGATGGGATAAAAATTTATGATGATTTTGCGCATCATCCAACCGCAATTCGCTTATCATCAAATGCACTAAGGAATAAGCATCCCCAGGAAAAAATTTTAGGAATTATAGAGCTCGGATCAAATACAATGTCATCTGGTTATCATGAAGAAAATTTATTAAATTCTTTTGAATCAATAAATGAAGCGCTCGTTTTAGATCTAAAAGTTAAGTATGAGGGAGATAATATTTTTCAATCAATTGATGCTTTGAATGACGAGCTTATCAAGAGAATCAAAGACTATGATATTATTTTAATTATGACTAATAGAGATAGTCAAAAGTTTATTAAACCAATACTAGAATCATTTGAAGAAAAATAATTTACCTATATTTCCACTTGGGATAGTTGCTCTCCCAGGAACTATTCAGCATTTACAGATATTTGAACCAAGATATTTAAAGATGGTAAAAGACTGTATGAGTAACAGTCATGGCTTTGTTATCGTATTCCAAAAACAGCATTCAAATACTGATGATTACGAAATATCAAAGAAAGGCTCATACGTTGAGATAATTGATTTTAATAGTCTTCCAAACGGGTTATTAGGCATAACTGTTAAGTCATTAAATAAAGTAATTATTAAAGATTTAACTCAGTTAGAAGATGGACTTCATATAGCAAACACTCATCCTTTAATAGATCCTGAGGTAGATGATCAAGCGCTTCTTGCAGAATTTCCTGAGCTTGGAAATATATTATCTCAACTTGTACAGCATCCAAAAATAAGCGAGATGCCTTTGAATGTTGATTTTAATTCCGCTGATTCAATCGCATACCATTTAGCTGGCCTCATACCTCTATCTTCATCAAATAAACAAAATTTATTAGAAGCTTTTGATGCAGCACAAAGGTTTGAAATTTTGTCCAAGTATATTGATGAAATATCCTCTAATTAGCAATTAGANTTNNATTGGCGGTTTGTCAGATTTTTTTCTTAACCAATTAATGCTTTTNAAAACNCTNGGTATNNCAATNAATTTTCTTTCTATTGCATANTTNCCTGGATANTTGGANANCATTAAGCCAATCATGATTGTAAANATACCNTGTCCAGGAAGNACCANCATAAATATACCNCCNANTATNAAAGAGTANCCAANNATATTTTTTANTATTAANGAAAANAACCANGNTAGAGGATAANTATNTTTNAANTTNGAGCTCTTNTTTTTAANAAAATAGTCACTNGGTATTAATGCNACAAGCCATTTNATNCTCAANAAGCTAAATAAAAAGATGATNGCAGANANAGAACCCANCCANAAAATAAACTTTTTATANTTAGTTAGAAATTCAAANATNGTATCTAAAAAGCTTATTTCCAAAATTTTTACCTTTTTTTGTNNTTATGATTTAGTATATCAATNGCTATATTTTTTTNAAAAATTTTTTNNATCTTATAAAACAAAAACAAAACTTGCCAAAAAAGAAACTCGCTGAAATTTGTAAAGATAGTCTTTCAGACAGTAAGGCTGAAAATATTTTGAACCTTGATGTAAAAGGAATTTCTTCCTTTGCTGATCAAATTATAATTGCGACCGCAAATTCAAATAGACATGCAAAATCGGTATCAGAAAAGCTGGTTAATAAACTAAAGCAAGATAAAGTTCACATCATAGGAGTAGATGGTGAAGTTGAGTCAGGATGGATTTTGGTTGATTGTGGCCGCATCATTATTAATATAATGAAAAGGGAAGAAAGAGAATTTTATGATCTTGAAGGTCTTTGGGGAGAAAAAACTTTATTAGATGCTTCAAAATAGATGAACATAAAAATAATAAGTATTGGAAATAAACCAAATAAGTGGGAGTTAGAGGGCGAAAAGCATTATATTAAGCAGTTACCAAAAAATATAAATGTTAATTATCTTCATATTAGGGGGCAACAACATCCTAATATGTCTAAGAAAGAAATATTACAAAAGGAATCTGATCTTATACTTTCAAAAATTTCTGAGAAAGATTACATAGTTTCTTGGGACGTAAGAGGAAAAAGTTTTGACTCTGAAGAGTTTAGCGCCTTTCTTTCTAAATGCACCCAGGCTAAGAAAGAAATTATTTTTATAATCGGAGGGTCTTTTGGTTTATCTGAAGATATCTTAAATAAATCTAATTTAATATTATCTGCATCATTACTTACTTTCCCACATAGATTATTTAGACTTATCTTAATGGAACAAATTTACAGAGCTTATACAATAATTAATAAAAAACCCTATCANAAATGATTGATTTGCAGGAAAGAGTNTCGGAAAGAAAAAATTTCTTTAATAGATTGTTATTAATATATATNTTTTTTACTTTTTTATTTGGNCTNATAATNTTTCGAACATATACCCTTCAAGTTTCGAGCTTTTCAGATTATGAAATAGCAGCTCTTAAAAATAAAACACGAGAGATGCTAGTTCAGCCAAAAAGGGGAATAATTTATGATAGGCATGGTGAGATTATTGTTAACAACATTCCTAGTTATAATTTAATAATCCAACCATCTGTTGAAATGAATTTAGATCTTTTATTTGAAGACATAGGATCATATATTCCGTTTTCTGATGATGAAATAAAATATGCTTACGATAATTTTAAGAACAAAGCATCATTAAATAGAGAGTTAGTTATTAAGAAGGGTCTTACTCAAGCAGAGATAGCTAAATTTGAGGTAAGAAAACATCGTTATGAAAATGCTTTTATTGCAGAAAGATTTTCAAGGCAAAATTTATATCCAAAGCTATTTGCGCATTCCATTGGTTATATAGGAAGTCTGAATAATGAAGATTTAGAAACTATTTTAGTTGAACAATCTTTACAACCTAAAGAAACAATCTTTAATTATTCAAATGGTTATATAGAGGGTAAGACTGGAATTGAAAATATTTATGATAAAAGCTTGCGAGGTAAATTTGGAAAAAGAATTTATGAGGTAGATGCAACAGGTAAATTACTAAATTTACTCGATGAAATACCTCCAATTAACGGGATAGATCTTAAAACATCTTTAGATTTAGATAGTCAGAAAACTGCATTTCTAGAAATGAAAGAAAGAAGAGGTGCAGTTGTTGCTGTTGAACTGGCAACAGGAGCAATAGTCACCTATTTAAGCTCTCCTTCTTTTTCTGTAAATAAAATTGCTAATGGGCTATCACAGGAAGAATTTGAAAAACTTATTTCAGATAAAGATAAACCTTTTTTTGACCGAGCTGTTCAAGGAAGATATTCACCAGCTTCAACAATAAAGCCTGCAATTGGGTTGTTTGGGATAGAAAATGGAATTATAGATTGGGATTACACCATAAATGATCCAGGTTTTTTTGTACTTCCTGAGGATAATAGAATATATAGAGGATGGAAAAAGGGCGGGCATGGAAACATTAATCTAAATGATGCAATAATAGAGAGCTCTAATACTTTCTTCTTTTCACTTGCATATAAATCTAATATAGAAGATCTTACTGAACATCTTGCAAAGTTTGGTTTTGGAAGAAATGTTTGTAGTGATTGCTTTTTACCAGACAGTGGACTTCTTCCAAACCCTAGATGGAAGATGAACACTCATAATTTTGGATGGTTTAAAGGTGATACAGTCAATCTAGGTGTTGGACAAGGATACTTAAGTGCTACACCTATTCAATTAGCATATTATTCAGCACTCCTAGCCAATAAAGGATCAATAAATAAATTCTCATTTGTTCAGGGTTATTCAGATCCAATTAAAGATACCATTAAAAGTAAAAATATTTATGTTTCTGATTGGAATAAGTTACATCAAAGCATGATAGGGGTTATTGATAATCCTATGGGTACGGCAGGAAGACTTAGAAGTTTAAAAGATTATAAAATTGCTGCTAAATCCGGAACAGTTGAGCTAGTCAGNACAGANACTAANGAGGATTACAAAATAATTCGGGAGAANGAAGGAAATCGAGATCATGCAATTATTATTGCTTTTGGCCCAATGCCAAATCCTAAATATGCNGTGAGTGTNGTGATTGAAAATGGCGAAAGTGGTGGNTCTGTTGCTGGTCCAGTGGCTATAGCTGTAATGAATACTTTAATTAAAAATGATTAAAAAGTTNTTAAATATTTTTCGAANNGGNNNNTACATCGATCNNTATTTATTTATTTCAATAACTCTTCTTTCAATGATGGGANTNGTTTTTTTATATAGCGCATCANANGGNAATATNGAAACAACNATAAAACAATCANTTTTTGTTTTNTTTGGTTTAATNCTTATGTTTGCAGTAAGNCAACCNGACCCAGACTTTTATAAGAANAATGCATTATTATTTCTTNTGATTTCNATTTTNNTAGTCTTGCTAACNTTNTTAACTGGTAAGGAAATTAATGGNGCTAAACGATGGCTGGATTTAGGATTTTTTACTCTTCAAACCTCTGAAATAATTAAAATTACACTCCCAGTATTTCTTGCTGCATATTTGTTCGATAAGCCTTTNCCAATAAGCTTAAAAAANACTTTTTTAACTTTNNTTTTAANCTTTTTTATAGTGAANNTNATAAGAATACAGCCAGATCTTGGTACAAGCTTAGTAATCTTGATAGCTGGTTTATACATTTTATTTTTGGCNGGTCTAAGCTGGCGTTTTATAGGTATTTCGTCTGGTCTATTTNTATTATCACTTCCATANATATGGAATAATCTTCTTGAACCTTTTCAAAAACAAAGAGTTTTNACNTTGTTAAATCCAAATTCAGANCCCTATGGCTCTGGATGGAATATTACTCAATCAAAAATAGCGATTGGCTCAGGCGGNTTTCAAGGAAAAGGATATCAACAAGGATCTCAAGCTCATNTAGATTTTTTACCTGAAACTGAAACAGATTTTATATTTTCAGTAATTGCCGAGGAGTTTGGATTTTTTGGNGTGTGCATTTTGCTATCAATTTTNTTCTTCATCTTNNTNAGATGTCTTTACTTAGCTCTNAATGCAAGAGATAGGTTTTGCAGGTTAACTATTGGCGGATTAAGTCTTNTATTCTTATCAACAGTTTTTATTAATTTAGCTATGGTGGTTGGTATTATTCCAGTTGTNGGGATGCCATTACCTTTTATAAGCAAAGGNGGGTCATCTTTGTTATCATTTTANATAGCATTTGGAATAATAATCTCAATGGCAACGCATAAAAAACTTATGAGAAGATGAAAAANTTANTATTAATNACTATTTTATTTAATGTATNTGCNTTTNCTGATTACTCAAATCANNAAGATAGCAGAGANGTTATTGATGAGCTTGTTAANGTGCATGGATTTGANGAATCTTTTGTTATTNATGTCTTAAAGCAAGCAAAAAAAAGAAAAACAGCATTAAATTCAGTGGCNAGACCAGCTGAGAAAACTAAAACTTGGGATGACTACAAAGCAATTTTTTTAAAGAAAAAAAGAATCGCTGATGGAAAGAAATTCATAAATAAGCATATTGATGTTCTAGAAAGGGCTGAAAAAGAATTTGGTGTACCTAAGGAAGTAATAACTGCGATATTAGGNGTTGAGACTGACTATGGAAATATAATGGGCAACTATAGAGTTATAGATAGTCTGACAACGCTAGGCTTTGATGACCCAAGAAGGTCTAAATTTTTTAAAAGTGAACTGATTCAATTTTTTATTCTTACNAGAGAGAATAATCTAGATATTTTAAATATTAAGGGATCTTATGCTGGTGCAATGGGGTATGGCCAATTTATATCTTCTAGTTATAGAGCTTATGCCATTGATTTTGATGATGATGGATATGTAGATTTATTTAATTCCTTAGAGGATGCCATTGGCAGCACGGCTAATTATTTAAAAAGGCATGGCTGGAAGAAAGAAGGCAGCATCGTAACCAAAGTTCACCCCAATAATGTTAGAAGATTTTATAAACCTCATGAATCACTTACACAATTTATACCATTAACATTTAACGAAAATGGAGAGGATTTACATTTTATTGGAGATGATAACTTTCGAGCAATTGCTAGATATAATATTAGTGATGTTTATGCAATGGCGGTGTATTATCTATCTGAAGAATTTAAGAAATAAACATATCTAAAGAGTTTAAGAAAATGAAAAAATACATACTATTAACAATAATTTTTCCTTTAATTGTTTCAAGTCAAAGCTTTGTTCCAAATGCTCCAGAACTCGACTTGAAGAGTTATATTTTAATAGAGCCAAACACAAATACAGTTATTGCAGAGTTTAACTCTTCAGATTTCATTGAACCAGCAAGCATGACTAAAGTAATGACAGGTTATGTAGTTGCTGATCAGATAAAGAATAATCTCATTAGTCTTGAAGATGAAGTTTTAATAAGTGAAAAAGCTTGGAGAATGGAAGGCTCAAAAATGTTCATTGAAGCTGGTAAAAAAGTTAGTATTTTAGAACTTTTAAAAGGCATCATCATTCAATCAGGAAATGATGCATCTGTGGCAATAGCTGAATATGTGGGTGGAAGTGAGGACGGTTTTGTAGATTTAATGAATTCATATGCTGGAGCCATAGGAATGTCTGAAACAAATTTTGTTAACTCTACTGGATTGCCTGATGATCAACATTTCACGTCAGCAAGAGATTTAGCTACTTTAACAACAAAATTTATAAATAATTTTCCTGATGAATATGCTTTATATAAAGAGAAGCAATTCACCTTCAATAACATAAAACAATTAAATAGAAATAAATTATTGTGGCGAGATGATTCCTCGGATGGAGTCAAAACCGGACATACATCAACTGCTGGGTATTGCTTGATAGGCTCAGCGCAACGTGGAAATATGAGGTTAATAACTGTTGTTGCTGGTAGTGACTCAGATAATGATAGATTTCTATCTACTCAGAGATTGCTTGAGTATGGTTTTAGATTTTATGCAACTCAAAAATACTTTGATGCATATAAAGAATATACAACTGCAAAAGTATGGGGTGGAAAATCGGATGTTGTAAAATTAGGAGTAAAGGATGATATCTCTGTGACTCTCCCGAGAATAAGTTTTAAAGATATAAAGGTTGATTATAAATTTAAAAATAATGTCCAGGCTCCTATTACAAAAGGTTCTGTAATGGGGTCTTTAGACGTTATTAGCAATGGTGAGGTTGTTCATACTGCTGATTTAATTGCTCTTGAGGACATTGAAGCAAAGGGATTCTTTGGTAGATTATGGTCAAGATTCGTTCTCTGGATAATGAGCTTATTTGGCATGTCATAATATGAAGAAAATACTTGGCGTCTTTAATGGCAAATTCCAAGATTTAGATAAAATCAAAATTTCTCCTTTAAGCAGAGCTTATACGTTTTCAGACAGTGTTTACGAGGTCATACCTTTTTACAACAATAATATTATTGCCTTCGAACAACACATTAATAGACTTTCTAAAAGCTGCAAAGCGCTCAATATTAAAGCTAGTATTGATTTGTGCTCTGATGAGATACTTCATTTGATATCAACCAGCAAACTTGAAAATGGATATATTTACTATCAAATTTCTCGAGGAGTTGATGCCTTGAGATCTCATATATATGACAGCTCTATAGAAGTTGAGACTTTTGGTTATGTTGTTAATCATGCATTTGAATCTAAAGATTTGAAAGTTTCTCTCTGTGAAGACATTAGATGGCAGAGATGTGATATTAAATCTACATCGTTATTGGGTAATGTTATTAGCATGAATCAGTCCAAAAGAAATCATTGTGACGAGGTAATAATGCATAAAGATGGAGAAATAACTGAAGGAGGCGCATCGAATGTTTTCTTTGTTATTGAAAGAAAAATTCATACACCATCTCTTTCAAATAAAATACTGCCTGGAATAACAAGAGAGCTATTAATATCTGAAACAAAAAAGAACGGAATATTTATTGAAGAAGGAAATTATTCTGTTAATGATTTGCTTCAAGCTGAATCTATCTGGCTTACGAGTTCAACCAAGGGGCTTGCCCAAGTAAGCGAAATAATTGNACATAAAACGAAGATAGAAATAAATAACGAAGTCTTTCAGAGATGTAATGATATTTTTAACAAAGCATTTCTAAGCAGTTAGCTGTACAACAACATTGTCTAATTCTTGCCAAAATTGTTCCTTTGTGAGTCCTGCCAAACCCTTTGAGGCAAGGTCTAATTCATAAACTTTTTTTTGAAGTGGAATAATTTGCCTCAGAGAATTTTTTTTTATAAAGCTCATATATGAAGGGATTTTACTACTCCATATTCCAGCACTTTCTAGACCAGATTTAATATTAGGACTCTGTAATGCTGCTACGGATGTATTAATAACTTTACCAATGACCCATACAAGAAGCTGAGCATAATGATCATCATTCTTATGAATTGATTTTAATATTCTCAATGCCCCTGATGTATTTAATTCAATAATTTTATCTTCAAGTTCATATGGAGAAAATTCACCCCCATCGTATACGAGACCTGTTTTAATTTCGTTTTTTTCTTCATACATTAACTTTAAAAGATTTATCTCATTTTGTTGGGCAACAAGATTTCCTGGAAAAAGTTCTGAAATCCTTTGAACATACTGCTTGACCTGTTCTTCTGATATAAATTCAAGATTATTTTTCAACCATATTTTTTCTTCAAATGATTTTAGCTTTTTACATTCAATTATTAATGCCGATTTATCGACCTGCTTTACCCAGGATGAGTTGTTAGATATTTTTTTTATTGCTGACCTTATCAAAATAACATAATTATCAGATTCTCTTAATGAGAAAATATTTAAAAGATCGTTCGGCATTTTTCCACCTTCATGGATTATTTCAATAATTATTTTTGTTCCAAAAAGTGAGCCACCTGCATTCTCTACTAGAATTTTTTGAATATTGGGAAAATCTTTCTTAACTATGATTTTTTTTTCTGTAAAACCTTTTTCATAAAAAAATTTATTTATAGAGTCTCGTGCGTAATTTTGAAGAACGATCTCTTCGCCATAAATAAAAAATATCTTAGGAGACTTATCAATATATTTAGCTAGAGCAAGAGATTCACATTTCAATTAAATTTACCTCTATTAAAATTTGATTAACGAAATCCTTGTAAATCTCTTCTTTAATGAAATCTAGCATTTCTTTCTCTGCAAGAATATTTAGCTCATTAGCATTGTATCTTTTCATTGACATAAGCTTTTTATTCTTAGTTTTACTATTTATAGAAATAGATAATAAAACTGAAGACTTAACCTCAACCTCTAGAGCTCTCAATGCTTTACCCGAAAAGATATCATATGTTTCAATTGTAAATTCTGAAATTTTGATAAAATCTGAATATTTATCTTCGGTGGAATCGCTTCTTAAAAAAACTGTTCTTACTTTAGTCTGTAATTCATTTGGTATATCGGAGCTAAATGATAATTCAAAATTCTTATCTTTAATATTTGAATAATCTATAACATTAAAACTACATCCTGAAATTACAAATAATAAGATGAAAT
Source organism: Gammaproteobacteria bacterium (assembly GCA_002710265.1). GTDB lineage: Bacteria > Pseudomonadota > Gammaproteobacteria > Magnimaribacterales > D2472 > SAR86A. The sequence continues at coordinate 10,478 of PAJW01000033.1, forward strand.
GATATAGAAATGATTTTTTTATATTTATGTTCATATAACGAAATTAATAAGCTTATCTTTTACATATATTGTTTTTTTAACATTATTGCCCCCAATATGAGCTTTAACATTTTCTAATTGCAATGCAATATCTTTTATTTCATCTTGTGATTTTGTTTTTTCAATAATAGTCCTGCCTCTTACTTTTCCGTTTACCTGGATTATTAGTTCAAATTCTTCAGCTTCAAGTAATTTAATTTCAAAATTGGGCCACCAAGATTCAATGCTTTTATCATCATATTCAAATTCTTTCCAAAGATGCTCACATATATGTGGAGCAATTGGAGATAACATTTTTAAGATAAAGATTGTTGCTTCATCAATACAAAATTTATTAGAGTCGCTAACATCTTCATTTCTATAAACATCAGGTATAAAGTTTAAGAGTTCCATAATCGCAGCGATTGCTGTGTTAAATGAAAACCTTTTTTCATAGTCATTCTCAACCTTCTTTAGGGTCGCGTGAGACTTTCTTCTAAGATCTAAATCTTGTTTATCAAATTTTAAATTATCGATATTGAGTGGTTTATATTTTTTGTTATCTACTAAACCCCATATTTTTTTTAAAAATCTTGAGGCACCCTCTACTGATGATTCGCTCCATTCGAGGCTTTGTTCCGGTGGTGACGTAAACATCATGTAAAGTCTTACAGTATCTGCACCGTATTTATCAATATATGATTGAGGATCAACTGTATTACCTTTTGATTTAGACATCTTAGCCCCATCTTTCAGAACCATTCCTTGTGTAAGCAGTCTCTTAAATGGCTCATCTCCCTCAACCATTCCTATGTCCCTTAATGCCTTATGAAAGAATCTTGAATATAAAAGATGTAATATTGCGTGCTCAATCCCTCCAATATACAGGTCGACTGGTAACCAATATTTAGTATTTTCATCAAATATCTCTTTATCGTTATTCGCTGAAGTAAATCTTGCATGATACCAAGACGAATCCATGAAAGTGTCAAATGTGTCACTTTCTCTAACAACACCATCCTTAAGGTTAACAAAATTTTCAATTTGGCTAAGTGGAGTTGGCGGTGCATTTTTTTCAAGTTCAGGAAGTATTACTGGTAAATCTGCTTCTTCAACCAATTCAGGCTCACCATTTTTATAAACTACAGGTATCGGACATCCCCAGTATCTTTGTCTACTTACACCCCAATCTCTAAGTCTGAATTGAGTTAACTTAGAACCTTTTCCAGATTCAACTAATTCATCAATAATTTTAATTGAGGCATCTTCAGAACTTAAACCATTATATTTTTCGGAGTTAATTAATTTTCCTTTATTGATTATTGGTAACTCTGAATCATCTTCTGTTTCGATTACTTGATTAATACTTAAATTATATTTTGAAGCAAATTCATAATCTCTGGCATCATGACCAGGAACACCCATCACAACTCCAGTACCATATTCAAGTAAGACAAAATTACCGATCCATACTGGTATTTCTTTCTCAGTTATTGGATGAGAGACTCTTATACCAGTATCAATTCCTAACTTTTCTGCAGTTGCCATATCTGCTTCGGCTGCTTTTGATTCTTTGCATAAATCTATAAATTTCTTAATCTCATTATTTTCACTAGAAATTTTTATTGCAAGAGGATGATTTGGAGATAATGCTAGAAAGGAAACACCAAAAATTGTATCAGGTCTTGTTGAGAATGTAGTAAGCTCATCTTCATCGCCTATTATCTTATATTTAATTTCAGCACCATTAGATTTGCCAATCCAATTTTTTTGCATCAGTTTCACATTTTCAGGCCAATCTAAATTTTCAAGTGACTGGAGCAATTCTTCAGCATAATCAGTTATTTTAATAAACCATTGATCGATTTCTTTAAGCTCAACTTTAGCTCCCGATCTCCATCCCATTCCATCAATAACCTGCTCATTTGCTAGAACTGTTTTATCCACAGGGTCCCAATTAACAAGAGATTTTTTTCGATAGACCAAACCAGCTTCATAAAACTTCTTAAAAATTACCTGTTCCCATTTATAGTANTTTGAATCACATGTTCGTAATTCTTTAGACCAGTCATAGCTTAAACCTAAAGATTTTAATTGAACCTTCATATTTTCAATATTTTGATCTGTCCAGTCTTTTGGATTTACTTTATTTTGAATTGCAGCATTTTCAGCTGGCAGACCAAATGCGTCCCATCCCATTGGTTGAAAAACATTAAAGTTTTGCATTCTTTTGTATCTAGAAATGACATCTCCAATTGTGTAATTCCTTACGTGACCCATGTGAAGTTTTCCAGATGGGTATGGAAACATTGAAAGGCAATAATATTTTTCTCTATTATCAATTTTAGATTCAAATGTTTTATTTGAATCCCATTGATTTTGAATATTTTTTTCAATTAACTGGGGATTATATTTATTAATCATTTTGATTTTAAGAACTCATTTTCAAGATAATTTATTGTATGACTATTTCCTAGAAATTTCGCATCATCTAATATATTTTGATGTAATNTCTGATTNGTTTTAATTCCTTCCACAAAAAACTCATCTAAAGCACTTTTCATTCTTTTAATNGCTGATTTTCTTGAATTTGCTTGAGTAATAATTTTTGCCAAAAGTGAATCATAAAAAGGTGGAACAACATAACCACTATATATATGTGAATCATATCTAATTCCAAATCCTCCAGCTGTATGCATCTTTGTTATTTTGCCTGGACATGGTTGAAAATTATCAGGGTCTTCAGCATTGATTCGACATTCAATTGCATGGCCATTAAAGATAATTTCATCTTGATTGAGTTTAATCCCCAAATCTAATGCAATCCTTAACTGTGCTTTTACAAGATCAAAGCCTGTAATCATTTCAGTTACCGGATGCTCTACTTGTATTCTTGTATTCATCTCAATGAAATAGAATTTNTTTTTTTCATATANAAACTCAAGAGTTCCAACCCCCTNATATTTTATTTCTTTGCANAAGTTAACAGATGCATTTAATAAAGATTGTAAGNTATTAATNTCTACATCAGGTGCAGGGGCTTCTTCAATTATTTTNTGATGNCTTCTTTGCATACTNCANTCNCTTGTNCCNAGATGTATTGCNTTTCCTTTNCCATCTCCNACAACNTGNATTTCAATATGTTTTGGATTNTCAATATATTTTTCNATATANATTTGATCANTTCCAAATGCATTAGCAGCCTCTTGCATNGTNATTTCAATNGCATTNNNTAAATCACTTTCTGATTTGACAACCCTCATGCCTCTTCCACCACCACCTGCAGTAGCTTTAAGAATAACGGGATATCCAATTTTATTAACAATATTCTTTAGTTCATCTTCATCTTCAGGTAATTCATCTGAAAACCCAGGAACTATTGGAATATCATGCTTAGCAACAAAATTTTTAGCAGTAATCTTATCTCCCATATTTCTTATGGTTTGGGTTTCAGGTCCAATGAATTTAAAACCACTTTTATTACATTGATCTGCAAAGTCAGGATTTTCTGCTAAAAAGCCATAGCCTGGATAAATA
>PAJW01000034.1 GCA_002710265.1 Gammaproteobacteria bacterium
CACCCTCATCATTTTTATGCCAGATTAAGAAATATTCCATTGAGGGAATATCCAGAGGTATTTCTGCAAATGGTAAATTATTTCTTTTAGCAAAACTTCTAGTTCCCATAAGGACTAAGTCAGTTGATTGTATTATGGTAGGAGCAATTAAAAAATGCTGACATCTGAGAGAGACCTCTCTTCTATGTCCGGTTTTTTCTAACTCGGTGTCTATAAGATGTAAACCTCTTCTTCTATTAGACACATGAAGATGTTTTTGTTCAAGAATGTCATCCACCGATACATCTTTTATTTTAGATAATTCATGACCTTCTCTATACATTACAACAAAATCATCTTCAAAGACTTTTTCAGAATTTATTTCATCTGAGCGAGGAATTATAGGATCTACAACAAAGTCTAAATTGTTTGTAGCTAGGGCATGAACTTGATTGCTTCTCTGATATGCATAACTGCCAACAGAAATATTTTTTGCATCTTCATAAATTTCTTTCATTATGAAAGGTAAAACCCTTCCTTCTGAAACATCTCCCAAAGAAAGTTTAAAATTTCTTTTAGATGATTTTGGATCAAATGTATCTGGCTCATTTACACTTTGTTGAATTAAGGTTAAAGCATTTTGAACATCTGTAATCATATTCTCAGTTTTCTGAGTTGGAACCATACCCGAACCAGTTCTCACAAAAAGATCATCATTAAATTTTTCTCTTAACCTTGAAAGGGCATTACTTACAGCAGGTTGTGTGATGCCAACAACCTCAGCAGCTTTTGTTAAACTACCTTCAGTATAAATAGCATTTAAAATTACAAATAAATTTAAATCAAACGAACTTATTTTCATATTAACGATTTCCCCCATCGCTATTTTAGTATTAAAAATTTATCTCTAATTTCGTATAGATTTGTACGTTACATACAGCTATTATAGAAATAAGTAGTTATATACTATTCACAATACTTATAATAGTAACAAAATTTTTGATATAACGGGAGTATTAAGCACATGATGCCTGAATTAAGACCAGAAGCTGTAGATTTACTTGATAGAGTGAAGAGCTTTATTAATGACGAAGTTAAACCACAAGAACATGTATTTCATGATCAAATAAAAGAGGGTGAGGATAGNTGGAATCAATATCCATCTGTTATTGATGAGCTTAAAGATAAAGCTAAGTCAGCAGGCNTATGGAATTTATTTTTACCAGAAAGCGAGTTTGGNGCAGGCTTAACTAATTATGAATATGCTCATTTGGCTGAGCAAATGGGCAAGTCNCATATTGCTTCTGAAGCTATGAACTGTAGCGCACCTGATACTGGAAATATGGAAGTAATTGCAAGATATGGAAATGAGCAACATCAAGAGGAATGGCTTCAACCTNTATTGGATGGAAAAATACGATCTGCATTTGGAATGACTGANCCTGGNACTGCATCAAGTGATGCAACCAATATGCAAGCCACTGCTGTTTTGGATGGAGATGAGTATGTAATTAATGGAGAAAAGTGGTGGACTTCTGGTGCCGGTGATCCAAGATGCAAAATAATAATATTTATGTGTGTTACAAACCCTGATAATCCAAAACATCAACGTCANTCAATGATTCTTGTTCCAATGGATNCTGAAGGNGTTGANATAAAGAAAATGATGCATGTTTTTGGTTACGATGATGCTCCTCATGGACATGCTCANATGAAATTTACAAATGTAAGAGTTCCTAAAGAAAATTTATTACTTGGAGAAGGTAGAGGTTTTGAAATAGCACAAGGAAGATTAGGNCCTGGTAGGATTCANCATTGTATGAGAGCTATTGGTGTGGGNGAAGTTGCTCTNGAACTTATGTGCAGGAGAGGAATTGATCCTGANAAAATTGCTTTTGGTAANAATCTAGCNAATCTTGGTGCAAANTTTGANTATATTGCNGAATCAAGAATTGAATTAAATGCTGCAAGNTTTTTAACNCTTGATGCTGCTGTAAAAATGGATACTGTNGGCAACAAAGTNGCAGCTAGNGAGATTGCTCAAATAAAAGTATATGCACCTAATGTNGCATTNAAAATTATTGATAGAGCAATACAGATTCANGGAGGCGAGGGTGTTTCTCAANTAACACCTTTAGCAAGCATGTATGCNCACATGAGAACTCTTAGATTGGCTGACGGACCAGATGAAGTTCATAGAAGAGCTGTTGCACGACATGAGTTAGGTAAATATATCGCGAGATAATCTTGACCAATAAATTCGTTTTTTATGATACTGAGACCACAGGTATTCATAAAGACTTCAGTCAAATCATTCAATGTGGATCAATTTATACTGATTCAATTTTACANTCTATAGACCATCAAAATATTGGAAGTTCGCCTCTGCCATGGGTTATACCCCAACCAAGAGCAATGCTTACTAATAAGAAAATAAATCAATTCAAATCAAATACTTCGCATTATCAAATGATGAAAGAAATCCAATATAAATGGAAGGAATGGACAATTGATGAGCCAGCTGTATTTATAACTTATAACGGACATGCCTTTGATGAAGAGCTTATAAGAAGGCAGTTATGGTGTAATCTTCTTGAGCCATATATTACTAATACCAATGGCAACGGAAGATTGGATTTGATGTTAATGATTCACAATATTGCTTCTTTTTTTTCAGATGAAATATCTATACCATTTTTTGAGGGTGGGCCTTCTTACAGCATTAAACTTGAGCACCTTGCTGCTGAACACGGAATTGATGTTAGTGATGCTCATGACGCAATATCAGATTGTAAATTTATGATAGGGCTATGTGAAAAAATCAAAGATAAACTTCCTGAGGTTTTTGAATCATTTATTAATATTTCAACTAAAGATGGCATAAAAAACTTGCTCTATTCTGAAGAATTCCTAGCGCTTGGAGAAGTGCACAGAAGACATGCCTTTAAATATCCAGTGGTAATATGTGGTGCTGATAATTCCAGGCCTAATGATATATGCTTTTACGATTTAAGTTTTGATCCAGATGAAATCTTAGACTTAGATTTCACAGAAATAAACAAAATGATTCAAGGNGGAGGCAGAGATCTTCCTCTAAAAAAATATAAGATTAATAAAACCATTCCGGTTTGCTCTAGCAAGCATTTAACTAAAAAAAATCACTTTGATATTAATCATGATGAGTTACAAAGAAGAGCTGAAATTGTTAAAAATAACAAGGATTTTCAAACTAAAGTTTCTCAAGCTATGGAAGATAGATTGATGAATTTTCCTGAACCTGATTATGTTGAAGGAACTATATATTCAGGTGGATTTCCTTCTTATAGGGATAAAGACTTGATGCAAGAATTTCATACATGTGAGGATATTGAGCACTTAGTAAAAATCTCTAGAAACTTTGAAGATGACAGATATAGAATTCTTGCTGAAAGAATTATCTGCTCTAATTATGATGCAGATATCCCATCAGATATTTTGGAAAGATATCATTCTCATGTGCATGAAAGAACTCAGACTGAGGGTAAATGGGGGTCTTTAGACAAATCATTAAATGATATTCAAAAACTTTTAAATGAAAAAGAAAATACAGAAGACCAGATTATTCTTAAGGCCACAAAAGAAAAGCTCTTATCAATGAAAAAATACCAATGAAAAGATCTCAACTTTTTCTATATCTAATTCTTACTTTTACTTTAGTCAATTCCATTTATATAAAGTCTGATACACAAATAACTAACTTTGACCTTGATGACGTTCTTAAAAGTGGAAGAGACTTAATGTCACTTGATTATGGTATGCACTATCTTGAAGATAAATCAGATTCTCAAAATACACTATTTATAGGAGTGCATGGAAGTGATAGCCAAGGATATGAATGGATATATCCTTTAATCACCATCAATGACTCTAACAATTTGACAAGTTTTTACAGATATAACGATAACATTTGCCCTGACAGAGCATATATGAATATTTCAAATGAAATTATTTCTATTTTGGATTCAAATAAAAATATCCAAAATGTGGTTTTAATGGGCCATAGCTATGGTGCAATGATAGTTGCATTGTTTTCCGATAAATGGATTAATGAGACTCCATTAACTATTCATGCAGTAGCAGGACCATTAACAGGACCAATTTCTACTTCTTTTAAATCTAGCCTATTCAGAAATATATGCAAATATTCTCCTCCAAAAAAACTAAAAGATAATGTAAGTTTTTTTCAATGGAGAACTATTAAAGAATTAGATGGAGCATTTAAAAACCTAGAATATGACCCTCAGATTATTGATGTTAAAGGAAGTTATGTAACAAGACTGCCCGAAGTTTATAACGGCAGAAGACTTGGTCACAATTGGTCATTGAGCTGGGTTGCTGAAAAAATTACAAATTAGTAAGTTGGTGGGCGAGGAGAGATTCGAACTCCCGACTTCCTGCGTGTCGAGCAGACACTCTAACCAACTGAGTTACTCGCCCTAAGGTTCGTAATTTTACACAAAAAAAGCAGATAGCTTGTACTTTTTTAATTAAATATCTTTTTTCTTAAAGCTTAGCAAGATAATCATCAAGTCGAGTTTGATTCATCACAAACGATGATTTTACCATTTGAGCTTTAGTCTTTACGGTTTCTAAATTTGAAGCATCATCTCCAACTTGTATAACACCAACCATTGCCATCATTGAATGAGGCGTGCATTGGTAAGCATAAACACCTGGTTGAGTTAAGGTAACTGTAATATCTCTACTTAGTTGCCCATTCCATGACATAGCATTTTCAGGAATCATACCTGGCAACGAAGCTGAATTATGAGCAGCATCAGTCGATTGAAATGTAACGGAATCACCAACGGCAACTTTGAGGACTGCTGGTTCAAAAACCATGACTCCGCCTGAGCCTTGATTTAACATTTTAACAACATGATTTGCACCCTGAAGGTCAAACTGCACCATAAATAAAGGAAATATTAAAAGGTATTTAATCATTATTTTCTCCATATAATGCATTATTTTAATTATTTATAATTAAATATCAATATAATTTATAATAATAAATATTTTCGTTTGGAATAAAGCAAAATTAAAGATATATTAGACACTTATTTATCACATATAAGGAATCTCAATGTACATATATCGAATAAATCTTTTATTTTTATTACTAGTTGCCACATTCAATGTATTCGCTACATATTATCCAACTAGCTCATGGGAAATTTCTTCTCCTGAAGACCAACAACTCCGTTCAGATAATGTAGATGCATTGGTTAATTTAGCTTTCTTTGATGATTCCACGCAAGCTGTTGTGGTTATTAAAAATGGAAAAATTATTTCAGAAAAATATGCAGAGGGATATGATAAAAACTCTCATGGAACTTCGTGGTCAATGGCTAAAAGTTATTACGCAGCCTTAATTGGTATATCAATAGATAAAGGTGAAATAGGTAGCTTGGATGACAAAGTTGCAAAATATTTGAGCTATTTTAACGATGAAAGATCAGAAATAACAATTAGAGATCTTTTGGATATGTCCAGTGGTCTTGATTTTCCTCAGGATGAGCATGAAACCATGTTTTTTCAAGAAGACCATTTAAAGTATGCAATGGGCGTTGGGGTTGAAAAGGATGCAGGTCTTAAATTTGAGTATAACAATGTTAATTCTATGCTTCTTGGAGATATTCTTATTTCTGCTACAGGAAAAAAAGCCGACACACTTTTAAAGGAGAGAATTTTAGATCATATTGGTGTAACAGATTACAAATTATGGAAGGATGAAAATGGAAATGTTCTAACATATTGTTGTGTGGATATGTCAGCAAGAGATTACTCAAAAATTGGTTTATTATTTTCAAGAAATGGTAATTGGGATGGTAAGCAACTAATTTCAAAAAAATATATTGACGAAACATTTCAGGTCGTTTGGGATATAACGCCTGAGAGATTTACAACATTACAAAGAGGCTATTCATTGCATTGGTGGATATCTGCATACAAAGAAGACTTTAAAATTTTTAATACAAGTGGAAAATTTGGGCAATACACATTTGTTGATCGGGAAAACGACATAGTTGTTACAAAAATTACAAAATATAAACAACAAGATTCTGGCGATGTTCAAAAATGGGGATTTATGAAATATCTTAGGTGGGCAGGTGTTGAAAATGCTATTAAATTAGGAAGAGTTTTAATTGAAAATGGAGCAGTTGAATCCGGGTCAGATGTAATAACACCTTTTACTGATGAAGAGGGAGAATCAAAAGAATTCAATGCGAGATATGGAGACTTTATTAACGCAATAGAAAATCTAAGTTGTAATTGTTATAAGCTTGAGGCATTCAATTAAATTTTATTAATCTTTTTTAAAAAAGCNTCCTTGTCTTTTGCCCATTCTTCAAAGTAATAACCATCATTACCTTGCTTATTTAAATATCTTATAAATAACCTGCCATTCTCATCTTGATAACCTTCGTNANATGGCTCACCAGTATCCTTATTTAATCTTTTATACCTATCATCCATTAACTAAGTCCAGACAAAAAGAATCATAGGTATTGATGCTATTATGATTAATATATCCATTGGCAAACCCATTCTCCAATAATCGGTAAATTTATAATTACCAGGACCCATCACAACTGTATTACATTGATGTCCTATGGGAGTTAAGAATGCACAACTTGCTCCAACCGCAACTACCATCAAGAATGGCTCCATAGCATATCCAAGCTCCATGGCAATGCCAGTAGATATTGGTGCCATAATAACTGCAGTTGCTGCATTGTTAATAATGTCTGTAGTAGCCATAGTGACAATTAAAATGATTAATAAAATCCAGAACAAACTAAGATCTGATGCATATTGAGAAATTGAAGTAGCTATTAAGGTACTGACACCTGTTGTTTGAAGAGCTGTGCCTATTGGTATCATTGCAGCTAACATAACTATTATTGGCCAATCAATTTTCCTATAAAAGTCACTATCAATTATCTTAATTCTTGCAAACGCAAGGACACAAAATAAAAATGCAGGTGCTGCGCTTAAGTAATTAAAGGAAACAAGAAATATTGATAATAGGAAAAAGACTATTCCTTTTAACAATCTACTCCTACTAGGAATAGTTTGAAGCTCTCTTTGTCTAAGAGGCATCAAGCCAAGATGTTTAATTTTATTTGACACATCTTCCTCAGCAAGATCCCTTACTCCCAAAAGCAAGACATCACCAGCCCTAAAAGTTTCCCTAGTCAACCTAGTTCTATACTTAGAACCTTTTCTCCATAAACCTAATAGATTTAACTCTTCGAAAGCTAGCTTTAAAAAAAATTCATATTTTCTTCCGATTAATCTTGAACCNGGTGTAATCATGACTTCGATTTCTTCAAGATCATCATCATCAAAAGAATGAAGTTCTTTTGGAATTGAAAAATCAAAAATGTCCAAGATTTTACCTATTTCATCTGGAGGAGTTTTAATCACTAGTATTTGACCTGCTTTAATCCTCATATTATTTTGAACTTTTTTAACAGAACCACTATCTGAAACCATTCCAAGAATTTCTGTATCTTCACCAGCTTGCTTCTTGAAGGCATACAAAGTCATTCCAATTGAGGAACTATCTTCATTCACTAGAACTTCAAATAGATAGCCTTTTAAATCAATAAGATGTTCACCGGATGGTATTTCTTTTCTTAAGAAAATTAATTTGTTTCCTATTAGCGCAATAAACAAAATACAGATAATTGTTATTACAAGACCAACATAAGAAAAATCAAAAAAATTAAATCCTGTATTAGATATGGTTGCCTTATATTCTGAAATGATAATATTTGGTGGAGTTCCTATTGCTGTGTTCATTCCACCTAAAATACATGCAAATGCCAAAGGCATTAAAAATTTTGATGGATGCCATTCCATTTTTTGACAAATATTTAATGTTATTGGTAAAAGAATTGCTAAAGCGCCAATATTATTTATGAAAGAAGATAGCAACGCTGCAATAAATAATAGAGATACCATGAATTGAATTTCACTAAATTCTCTACCTCCAATCAATTTTCCAACTAGACCAGCTATACCGGAATTACTTAAACCTTGACTAATAATCAGAACAAGTGCAACCGTTATAACAGCTGGATGTGCAAACCCTGCAAAAGCTTGATTGGCAGGAACAATATCTAAAACCACTAAAATAAATAGGGCCCCAATTGCTAAAGCATCATATCTTACCTTACCCCAAATAAATAAGCCCAAAAGAGCTATTAATGTTAGAGATAAAAGATACTGATCGCTCATTTAGCAATTAATTATTTAGGCATTGACTCAACATATAAAGAGGTTGAAGGATATGCAAACTCAGAACCATTTTCTTTTACAATTTTCATTATATTAAACACAAGATTCTCTTTTACTTCATTAAATGCTGCAAAGCCCATAGGGTCTGCATATGCAACAATCATTAAATCAATTGAACTACCACCAAGCTCAACAACTCTAACAACGGGATCTAAATCACCGTCAGTTACAAAGTCATTAGATTTAATGATGTAATCTTTGATTTGATTTCTTATAGTTTCTAGTTGTTCAACAGATGTCGAATAAACTAAATTAATTTTCCAATTCAATCTCCTATTAATCATTTCTCCATGATTAATAACTTTCACATCTGAAAGGTCTTTATTTGGTATNACCATTGGCGCAGTATCAAAAGTTCTAATAACAGTCGATCTNAAACCNATGCTTTCAACAATTCCATGNAGCTGACCACTAACTTCGATTCTGTCACCTGGCTGAAANCTGTGCTCACCAATAATNAAGATACCTGAAATTAAATTTTTGAAAAAATCCTGTGCNCCAAGAGCAACAGCAACNGAAAATANGCCAAGNCCNGCAACCAAAGGACCAATCTGAATTCCAAATATATCTAANATAATCGCTATACCNATTACCCAGACAATAAATTTTGATGCTCGCTCNAGCCACATTTGCATTGAAGCGGTNAGCCATGANCTAGTTGAAAGCGCTTCAAAAACTGGTTTTACTGCATTTGCAAGAGCACTAAATATTGTGAAAATTACAAACGCTTTNACAATGTTAGTTGCTATATCTCCAATTANACCTGACAAGGGTAATATNAAAGTACAAATATATAAAGCTACTGTTATAGGAATNAAACCAATTGGTTTTNTTANNGCATTTAGTATTTCATCATCAACATTTGATTNNGTACTATCNGCNAANTTNCCTAAAGCATTTAAAACTACNGATATTATAAAACCNCTNAATAGAAATGCAGCGAGTATAACNAATANAGATGAAATTATTGAACCAAGATCTATNCCAAGGAATCCNGTTGACCAAACATCTGATAATAAATTTATAAAATCTTTCATAATATATTCTCTGTTAAATGTATTTTAAGGCGATTTAGACTATGAAATCAAAACTATATCTTATTTGNCCATCCTATCTTTTATAAAATAAGGCAGATATATTAAATAAAAGACTGCTATTGCAATAGGAGTAGTAACTATAAGATGATAGGGCGGCTCTGGAAACATATCCATNANCGATGCTCCNGCTGGTTTTGTCATNAGATACCAGAAGTTTGCAGGNTCACCNAGTAAAAGGTTTATTCCATAAACAATNGGTANAAGCACTAANGCTGTAATAAGAGANACGGTAACGATATCTTTAGCNTAAGGNCTGTTACCAAGAGTTACAGTNGCATACATTATTCCAACAACAATCATTCCGTGACCAACCATAAAGAAGATATAGTCTANATCATGATGGCTAATATCNGGAGTNAGGATTGCCATTGTTGCTCCNCCAAGACCCCAAAAGAATGCACAAATATATAATATTCTTGGACCACCAAGCAAGAACCAAACTAAGAAAATTTCTGATAAATCNCACATGTGAAGNGGNATTGTTTCTCTCCANTCATATGGATTAGCTAANAAATATAAATCTTTGTAGGGTGAAATAATCACATGNGCAGCAATTACACCAGCAATAATTTTTTTCATCATTGAAATCTNATAATCAGATTTATTTTTGTAAAATTTGGGTAACAGAACGGATGTTAGAATAACTACTGCAATAGTAATTAAATGAACTGTGCCAAATAATTCAAATGGTGTTCCAAACATTTTTAAACCCTATTAATTTNTTTCTAGATGCGATTATATTATTTTTTGTTAGTTGTTGAAACTATCCAANAGNATTTGCTCAGTAAGTATTGCCGGTAAAATTTTTGATTCATTCATTCCTGGTTTCCAGAAAATGTAAAGCGGAACTCCATTTCTGTCATATGACTCAAGAGTTTTAAGAATTTCATCATTTTTGTTAGTCCAATCAGCAACNACNTATTCAATATTATTTTTATTAATATATTCTTTTATATTTGGTCTAGATAATGCAATTTTGTCATTCGCTTGACATGTGATACACCATGCAGCAGTGAAATTTATTAAATANGCTTGATTTTTNTCCTGATACTCATTCTCTATGTTTNCANTCCATTCNACATAATTAAAGCTCTCAAGTTTTAAAGCACTTGGGCTTTNAATTTCATTTGAAGGAATATCTTTNAATTGGAANAAAANTACNAAAANNGCAAAAATTAAAAGNANCATTTTATAAATTTGATTNCTNANCTTTGNGGCAANCCATATTAATAGTGAAATTATTAAAATTGTTATTAATAAAAATATTACTTCGTTTGAAGATGTTTGAAAGCTAAATACCCATATAAGCCATATTGATGTTGCAAACATTGGGAATGCAAAAAATTCTTTTAAAGTAACCATCCAGCTNCCTGGTTTTGGAAGATAATTTATTAATCCTGGNGAGGCTGATAAAATAAAATAAGGAAATGCAAAACCTAGACCAAGTGCAGAAAAGACTGGCAATGTTACCCCAGAAGGCTGAATTAATGCATAACCAAGTGCAGCTCCCATAAATGGCGCTGTGCAGGGCGAGGCTACAATTACGGCTAAAACACCTGTAGAAAAAGACCCAATCAAATTATCNNTTGAACCTACACCNCCAAGTTTAGTNAGTGATGAACCAATNTTTATATCACTTAANAGAATTAAGCCAATGATAAACATTAATAAACTTAGTAATCCAACTACAAGNGGTGATTGNAATTGAAAACCCCAGCCNAAATATAAACCAGCTTGTTTAAGAAGAATCATCAAAAGNCCAANTAAAAGAAATGAAATTATTACTCCTGCACAAAAAGATAAGGAATGAGCTCTTATTTTTGATGGAGACTGATTGCTCATCGAAACAAAACTTAAAACCTTTAAAGAAATTATTGGAAAAACACATGGCATTAAATTTAAAATTAATCCGCCTACAAAGGCAAAAATCAATGCTTGTAAGAATGTGATATTTAAAGAGTTTTGTTTACCGCCAACAATATCAGCATTTATGATATAACTTTCATCATTGTTAATCTCTATTACACCCGATAGCTTATCGAAGTCTTCGATATCTTCAATTTTTTCAACTCTTAACGAGTAATTATTTTCTTCTTTAGTGAGAGTCTGATCTGAAGCATGATTAACAATATCCTGACTATCAACAAAAAATATTGCAGAAGTAACATTAAAAGGCGAAGAAAATCTTATGTTTATATAGTCTTTATCTAATGATGCTTTTACGGGAAGTGTCTGAGCTGGAACTTTCAAAAACCAATCATAAAGTAAGTTATCAGTTTCAATTTCCTGTAGGTTTGTTTTAATTAATGCTTTTTCTGGAACACATATATCATCACAAATTAAAAAATCTATGCTGGCCTCTATAAATGAGTCTTTATTATTTGAATTAGTAATTTCAAATGGAAATATTACAAAATTTTTGTAACCATAAGTCATTAAAGGTTCATAAGGAATTAAGCTTGGAGTTGGCCAATATAACTCACTTATTGAAACATTATCATCATGTGACCATTTAACTTCTATGGGGCCACCTGAATCACCAGGATTTTTCCAATAAGTATGCCAATTCTCTTGCATATCCATTCGTATACCAAGAAGGGTTTTATTCTTGCCTCCCTGGACATTTTCAAACTTTACTAATGAGACATTTGCATGACCAGTATCTACAGTGACCGCATTGATACCTATGCAAAAAAATAATAAAAAGGATATTCTAAGAAATTTCATAAATTGTGATTTTATCCTATTAAACATAAGGGGTGCATTATGCACCCCATTTCACAAAAATGTTATTTATTTATTCGAGATTCTTTTTGGTGATTTAATCTCAATCATCTTTGGTTTTTTCTCTTCAGGAATTATCTTCTCTAAATTAACAGTTAATAAACCGTTTACAAGTTCAGCACCTTGCACAACCACATCTTCTGAAAGTGTAAATTGTTGCTTAAATGCTCTTTGCGCAATTCCTTGATATACCACTTGATGCTCTCCATTGATGACTTCAGTATTAGGCCCATCATAGCTAATGGATAAAACTCCATCAGCAAGTTCTATTTGAATGTCTTCTTTAGAAAGTCCAGCAACTGCTATTTCAATTGAAAACAGATTACCATCCTTACTAATATTATATGGTGGATAGCTTGATGACCTTTCATTAGACTCTGAAAGTCTTTGCAATCTATCAAACAGTGGCTCAAACCCAAGAACACGAGTTGTGAAAAATGGATCAGTAAAATTAAGTATCATAATAGTCCTCCTTTAAAGCGACTAGTAAATGTGTATCTTTTCAAGACTACACCGGTTAATTGGAAACCCTTTATGGCATTTCCTTCTACATATAAATATGGGTTTTATTGTTATTTTCAACCTTTATTTTTAAATCTATATAAAATATGCTTAATAAAGAACTTTAAACCTTTTAAATTGTCTAAAGAGTATGAATAATATTTTTAAAATTTTACCTATCACATTAGCTATAGTTTTTGTAGCATCTAATTTAATTGCCTCCGAGGCTTCTGAGAAAGAAATAATTGAGCAGGGCCAAACTTGGTCTTTAATAAAAAAAAGTAACAGATTATCACCACATAATTCAAAAGTTTTATATTTTTTTTCAACTGATGCCTACAATACATATCAGGCAAGAAGGTTTAACGACTGGAATGAATTCTCTATAACAGATGGAAGAAATCTAGTTAGATTAAATCAAGGCGATAGAATAAAAATAATACAATCTAAACATCAAAATAGAATATTTGAAGTTGAATTATTAGATGGGTTTACAAAAAACAGAAAATATTTTGTTATTAAAGAAGACCTCATTTCTGACTATGCTTTAATGGAGGTGGCTAGTGAATCGTAATATTTTAATTATTTCTTTATCGTTTTTTATAGTCTCATGTTCCAACATGTCACTGGCTCCTGATGTTGTTCGGAAATCTGATGCGCAGAAACAACAATATGTAACCATTGGAACAATAATTGATGTTACAAACGTAGTTATTGAGGGTGACCGAGAGGCTGGGGCTTTAGCTGGCGCATTAATTGGTGCAGCAAGTGGAAAAAATGTTACTGATTCTGAGCCTGAATCAGATATTGCAGCAGTTATTGGTGGTCTTGTGGGCTCAGCAGTTGGAGCAGAAATTGGATCAGGCTTAACAAAAAAAGATGGTATTGAGTTACTTATTGAAACTAACGGTGGTCGAATGGTTTCGATTATTCAAGAGGCAGGTAAATATAATTACTCAGTCAATCAAAAAGTTAGAATTATAAAGCGCAATGGCAAATCAAGAGTTGTACCTTTTGATTGATGAATGAAGAGCTATCAATAATATATAACAAGTCTTTAGATATCTTATCAAGAAGAGAACATTCAACTAAAGAGATAACTCAGAAACTAGCTAAAAAATTTGAGAACAAAAACTCTATTCAAGAGGTGATCACTAAACTTGTTGAAAACAACTTACTAAATGACGTTAGATTTGCTGAAATGTATACAAAAGCTAGAAAAAGAAAAGGCTTTGGCCCAAAAAAAATATTCTATGAGCTCTTAACAAAAGGATTGCATGAACAAGATATAAATTTAGCAATTCATAATGAGGGTGAATGGGAATTAGCTGCAAAAAAAGTTTTCCAAAAAAAATTTCCTGGTGGAAAGCTGGATGACATTAAGCTTCTTTTGAAACAAAAAAGTTTTCTAATTAATAGAGGTTTTGGCTTTAAAGAAATTGAGTCAGTTTTTGGTGATGACATGGTATGATTCTTTGCTATGTCTTATGAAGTTTTAGCAAGAAAATATAGACCATCTAACTTTGAAGAAGTTATAGGACAAGACCATGTTGTTAAAGCGCTAGTTAACAGCATTAATTCTGAAAAAATACATCAAGCTTTTATATTTTCAGGTACTCGAGGTGTTGGTAAAACAACAATAGCAAGAATTTTAGCAAAATGTTTGAATTGTGAGAGCGATTCTAAACCCACGTCTCAGCCATGTAATTCATGCTCAAATACAATAGAAATTAGTGCTGGAAGAAGTGTTGATTTTCTTGAAATTGATGCAGCTTCAAATACACAGGTTGAAAAAATGAGAGATCTCATTGAAACAGTCGAATATAAGCCTGCAAAGGGACGTTATAAAGTATATTTAATCGATGAAGTTCATATGTTATCAACTGCAAGCTTTAATGCTTTACTTAAAACACTTGAGGAACCGCCAGCACATGTAGTTTTCATTTTTGCAACCACTAACCCAGAAAAAATACCAAAAACAGTGCAGAGCAGATGTTTGCAACTTAATTTAAAAACAGTCAATGAAAATATTTTATTCGATCACCTTAAAAATATATTAGATAAAGAAAAAATCAATTCAGATGATACAAGTATTTCATTAATAGTTAATTCAGCACAAGGCTCTGTAAGAGATGCTTTAACACTTTTAGATCAAGCTATTGCATATGGAAACGGAATTTTAAATGAGCTAGATGTTAAGAAGCTATTAGGAACAATAGATAACTCTTTACTAATATCGATGATAGATAATGTTATTGAAGGAAAGGGTAGCGAGGTTTTTGATTTACTCAGTCAAATTGAAGAACTTTCGCCAGCATATGATGTAATTCTGAAAGATATGATTTCTATTTTACACGAGGTATCCCTCCATCAAGTTTTATCTAATTCTACATCGCCAGAAATAAATAATTTAGCTAGTAAACTTGATAAAGAATTTTGCCAACTGTTATATGAGATCGCTATGAATGGATATACAAAATTTAATGCTCATCCAGACCCAAAAGAGGCACTAGAAATATGCTTGCTTAGAATGCTTACTTTTAACCCATTACAAAAGCTTGGTGAATCTAATAAAACCAACACAGAAAAAAAAAATTTAAAAATCAATAATACACATCCAAAAGATAAACCAATAATTGATAATTCTAAAACAATTGAAACAGAAACAAATAACAGCAAATTAAAAGATAATAATGATTGGTTGAATTTCTTTGATTCTCTAAAGATTAGTCCTTTTGCTAGAAATTATTATGGGAACATGTCATTCATGTCATATACAAACAATGAGCTTAAATTAATGACAGATGACTCAATTGGAAAGGTACCAGAAAATATTGAATCAGAATTTTTAGTTGCTTTAAAAAAAATGTTAGATGAAAACATTAAAATAAATTATGAAAAAGGTTCGGTAGTTAATTCACCAATAGAAACGAATTCAAAAAAAGAAAAAGAGGATTTGGCAAAAGCACATTCAAAAATCAAAACCAATGAATCGATACAAAACTTTGTAAAAAAATTTAAAGGGTCGATAAAAGAAGATACTATTAGGCCATTAAAATGAATAGAGATTTAGTAACTGAGTTAATCAATGCACTTACAATTTTACCTGGTGTAGG
>PAJW01000035.1 GCA_002710265.1 Gammaproteobacteria bacterium
AATTTTTTAGAGACAGAAGATACCATACTTTACGCAGCTGCTTTTGATGCAAATGGAGGTCTTTTTGAACCCTTGTTTGATAATAAAGATGCGATAATTAGTGATAGTTTAAATCATGCATCAATAATAGATGGAATTAGACTATGTAAAGCAGCTAGATTTAGATATAATAATAATGACATGGATGACCTTGAAAACAAATTAAAAGAGGCATCAAAATATAGAAACAGAGTTATAGTGACCGATGGTGTATTTTCAATGGATGGAACGATTGCAAAACTTGATTTAATTTGTGACTTAGCAAAAAAATACGATTCACTAGTTTTTGTTGATGATTGTCATGCAACAGGCTTTATCGGCTCTAATGGAAAAGGTACTCAAGAAGAACTCGATGTTATTGGAAAAATAGATATTATAACTGGAACTTTGGGTAAAGCATTAGGTGGTGGAAGTGGTGGTTTTACAACAGGTAAAAAAGAAATTATTGATATTCTTAGACAAAAATCAAGACCATATTTGTTTTCTAATACTCTTGCTCCTGCTATTGTAGGGGCCTCGTTAAAGGCAATAGAATTAATTCAAAAGGATATAACTATTATAGATAATCTCAAGAAAAATACTAATTTTTTTAGAGAAAAAATATCAAAATTAGGCTTTGACATAAAGGGAAAATCTCACCCGATTGTACCTGTAATGATATACGATGACAAAAAGGCTTCCCTAATCGCCGATTATTTATTGGATAATGGGATTTATGTCGTTGGTTTTTCTTATCCAGTTGTCCCGAAAGGACTTGCGAGAATTAGAGTTCAGATATCCTCTGCACACACAACAAATCAAATAGAAAAAGCAGTAAATTTATTTGAGAANGCTGGTAAAAAATTTGGAGTTTTAAATTAAAATGACAAAACCAACAATAATTGACATATCAAAAGCAACTGGTTTTTCTAAATCTACAATCTCTAAAGCACTTAATAACAGTGCAGAAATTAGTTCTAAAACAAAGGAAAAAATTAATAATTATGCTAGGAAAATTAATTACAAACCTAATTTCTATGCTAGTCATTTAAGAAAAAATATTATAAAGAATGTTGCTATTATAATCCCTGATGTTCTTAACTTTTATTTTGCAAAAGTCATTAAAGGAGCTCAGCAAGAGTTCTTTAACAGAAATTATGATATGATGTGCTTCTTTAATGAAGAATCTGCATCAAAAGAAAAGAAAATACTAGATAAATTAAAAAATGGAAGTATTGCAGGTTTAATGATTTCACAAGCAAAAAATCCATTTTCAGAAAATATATCAAATAAATTAAAAGAATTACAAAGCTACAACATACCCGTACTTATGTTTGACCGAATTGTTAGTGATTTTAAATGCGATAAAGTTTTTATTGATGATTTTCAAACCACTTATGATTGTGTTAAACATTTAGTTTCAAGAGGGAAAAGAAAAATATCTTTAGTNTCGCCTATCCATGACACATTAATTGGCAAGAAAAGATTTGAAGGATATAAAAAAGCTTTAAAATCAGAAAAGATTCAATTCAATAATGACTTGTATATTCCTCTAACTAGTGGAGATACTATAGAGAGTGAAATAACAAAACTTGCTCTATCTAAAAAAATTGATTCTATAATATGTATTGAACAAGATACAACAATTGCAATCCAAAGTTTATTATTAGACCTTGGATTTAAAATTCCTAAAGAAATAGCTATCTTGGGATTTACAGATGGGCCTCTCTTTAAATACACTAAACCTAGTATCACATCTGTTGATCAACATGGTGAATATATTGGTAAATTATCTGCAAAAATTTTGATTGAAAGAATTGAAAACAATAACTCTAAAGAATTTATAGAAGAAAAAGTTCCAACTTCTCTTAATGTGAGAAAATCAACATAGGAAGAAAAAAATTTCTATAAATTAATTATTTAAACCATTGCTCTTTTATTAAAAGAAAATTGGAGAAAAGAATAATAAAATTCCTATAACAATCAAAACTAAAACAACCGAAAGTACAACATCAATAGTTGAATATGACTTTTCTGAACTTATTCGGTCAGCTTCACTTAGAGTTCCATAAGAGAGACCTTGAATCCTCTTGTAATCAGGTTCAGATGTTATCAATGAAACTGATATACAGAGAATAACTGAAAATAAAAACATCCAGATTGCCATGTAAGAAAAATTTATTGAAGCAAATTCATATAAGAAACCACTATTTATAACTCCCTCATTAGTAGCAATCTCAGACCCTAATCTCAATATTAATAGAAATAACCCGCTAAAGAGGGTTACGATGGCTGCTTGTGCATTTACTCTTTTCCATATAATTCCTAATAAAAAAACTGTTGTGACTGGTGGAGCAATGTATGCTTGAACGTTTTGCAAGTATTGATACATTACTCCTCCTCCAATTTTTTCCATAATTGGTATCCATGCAATACCTAATACAACAATAACAACTGTAGCTAACTTGCCTACATTAACCAAAAAAAGTTCAGATTTATCAGGACTTATTTGTTTATAGATATCAATTGTAAATATTGTAGAACATGAATTAAAAACTGAGGCTAGAGAACTCATTAATGCTGCCATTAATCCACCTGCAACTAGCCCCTTTAAACCAACTGGCAAAAGTGTTGTTACTAACATTGGAAAAGCTCTATCTGCTCTTTCAACTCCCGTTACCGGATCTATTACACTAAAAACCTCTGGATTTTGAATTGTAAGGGCATAAGCAATTATTCCAGGTACTAAAAAAATCAAAATAGGCAAAAGTTTTAAGTAAGCTCCGAAAATAGCACCTCTTCTTCCAATAGTTATGTTATTCGCAGCTAAAGTTCTTTGAACAATATATTGGTCTGTACACCAATACCATATACCAACAATAGTTCCTCCAAAGAGTAAGCCAGCCCAAGGAAAATCAGGGTCATCCCAGGGTCTCCACATATTGAAATGTTCGGGACTAACCTCAATTACGGTTTGTGTCAACTGGTTCCAACCACCAACTTCTTGGAATCCTAAATAGGTAATAATAACAGATCCTAATATTAATACAACTGTTTGAAGGGTTTCTGTGTATACAACGGCTTTTAAACCACCTATTATGGTGTATATACCAGTGAAAATTACTATTCCAATAGCGCCAACCCAAAAATCCAAATTCAAAAGTTCTGAAACAACTATTCCACCAGCATAAATTGTTACGGAGACCTTTGTTAAAACATAAGCAAAAAGTGAAAAAACTGAAAGAAACCATCTTGATCTACTATCAAACCTTTTCTCCAAGAATTCAGGCATAGTAAATGCACCACTTCTTATATAAAAGGGTAAAAACAACCAGCCTAAAAGCAAAACTATCCATGCATGAAGTTCATAATGAGCCAATGGTGTCCCAGATGAAAAACCTGTACCTGCAAGACCAACAACATGTTCAGAGCCGATATTAGATGCAAAAATTGATGCACCGATAACAAACCAACCAACATTTCTACCAGCTAAAAAGTAATCTTCAGTATTCTTATTCCTTTGTAATGCAACCCAAACTGCAACTCCAACAAGAATTGCAAAATATAGACCTAAGACTACCCAATCTAAAGTTTCAAAAATTGATTCTTTTACTTCCATAAATTTATTTTATATAATTAAATAATATATTTTCAATTAGTTCCTGCTTTCCACTTTTTAGATCTAAACTTCCATTTTCTTTTGCAAAGCCATAAAGGTCCTCAAGTTTTAATTTTCCTTCCTCAAAATTTTTTCCATTTCCTGAGTCAAAGCTTTTGTATCTTTTCTTTAGCATTTCTGGTAAAGGTGATTCAGTTAAAAGTTTATCAGCAATCAACAAGGATCTTGCAAAGGTATCAGCTCCTCCAATATGAGCCAAAAATAAATCTTCAAGATCAGTTGAATTTCTTCTAAGTTTGGCATCAAAATTAATTCCACCACCTTGAAGTCCTCCAGCTCTTAAAAAAACTAACATAGCTTCAGTAGTTTCTTGAATATTTGTTGGGAATTGATCAGTATCCCAACCATTTTGATAGTCACCCCTATTCGCATCAATACTTCCTAACATGCCTGATTTTGCAGCTACAGTTAATTCATGCTGAAAAGTGTGTTGAGCCAATGTTGCATGGTTAACTTCAATATTAATTTTAAAATCTTCTTCTAAGCCATATTCCTTTAAAAAACCGATTGATGTAGCAGTATCAAAATCATACTGATGTTTAGATGGTTCCATTGGTTTTGGCTCAATAAAGAATGTACCTTTAAATCCTTTTGATCTGGCATAATCTCTAGACATTTTTAAAAATTGAGCCATGTGGTCAAGTTCCCGGCTCATGTCAGTATTTAATAAAGACATATATCCCTCTCTTCCACCCCAAAACACATAATTTTCTCCATTTAGTTTGATTGTTGCATCTATTGCAAGTTTAATTTGACCTCCAGCTCTTGATACAACATCAAAATCAGGATTTGTAGCAGCTCCGTTCATATAGTGTGGATTTGAAAAGCAATTAGCAGTTCCCCAAAGTAGTTTTATTCCAGAATCCTTCATTTTAGATTGAATATAATCTGTGATAAAATTTAATCTATCCTCAGATTCTAAGAAATCATTAGACTCTCCAATTAAATCAAAGTCATGAAAACAGAAATAATCAAATCCCATTTTTGATATAAATTCAAAAGCTGCATCAGCCTTATCTTTAGATGCTTTATAGGGATCCTCAGATTGATCCCATGGAAAATTTTGAGTTCCAGCTCCGAAAGGATCTGCGCCTTGACCACAGAATGAGTGCCAATAAGCAACTGCAAATTTGAAATGGTCTCGCATAGTTTTACCTGCAACTAATTGTTCTGGATTATAGTATTTAAAAGCTAATGGATTTTTTGAATCTTTTCCTTCAAACTCAATTTTATTAATCCCTTTAAAAAATTCTCTATTTCCGATTGTTGTCATAATTTTTAATTTATAATTTTTTCTAAATTTTCCTTCCAATTCTGATATGCATCCAAGTATGATGATTTTTTTTGATTTAGTGGCGTAAAAGATTTAATGTGATCATTTTCAGTAATTTTTTTAGAGTAAGAATTAAAATTACTTGAATCGTAACCAACTGCTCTTGCAGCACCATATGCTCCAGTGCTATCATATATTTCAATTTCTTTATCAATTATGGTTGAAATACATTTTGAAAATAAATCAGATTGAAATAAGTTATCATTCCCCGCTCTCAGAAGCTTAGGGCTAAAATTATCATTAATTAAAATCTCCATACCATAGATAAATGAAAATGCTATTCCCTCTAATGTAGCTCTACAAAGATGACTTTCATTATGTATATTTAAATTTAAATTTTTAATGGATGTGCCAATATCTTGATTATTAAACATTCTTTCATTTCCATTTCCAAATGGATAAAGTAATAAACCATCTGAGCCAATATTAATTTTTTCAGCCATGTCATTCATTTGAGAATAGTTTTTTACATTATTCATTAAATTTTTAAGCCATTTATATTGAATTCCTGCACCATTAATACACAAGAGCTTACCAATTAGCTTATTTTCATTTGAATAATTTACATGAGCAAAATTATTCAACCTCAAAGATTCTTTAGATTTTAGTGAGTCCGTTAAAGCATACAAAACACCTGATGTTCCACCAGTTGCTGCAACCTCACCAACATTTAAAATGTTCAATGTCATTGCATTGTTAGGTTGATCACCTGCTCTATATTTTATTGGAGTACCTTTTTTAAGACCAGTTTCTTTGGAGGCCTGTTTTGAAACATAACATTGATTTGAAAAATTATCTACAATTTCTGGTATTAATTCAGTTTCAATATCATAATAATCCAATAACCAATCAGCAGTTTTATTTTCCTTAAAGTCCCAAAACATACCTTCAGACAAGCCATTAACAGTTGAGGCAATCTCACCAGAAAGTTTGTAAGCAATAAAATCACCGGGTAATAAGAACTTGTAAGATTTTTCATAAATATTAGGCTCATTTATTTTAACCCAAGCAAGTTTTGAAGCTGTAAAGTTCCCTGGTGAATTTAATAAATGACTAGAGCACTTATCCTCTCCGATGTCTGTAAATGCTTTGTTTCCGATTTCAACTGCCCTGCCATCACACCAAATAATTGAGTTTCTCAATGATTTTCCATTCTTATCAATTATCACTAATCCATGCATTTGATATGAAATTCCTATACCTAAAATTTCGTCGGCATTAATATTACTCTCATGTATGATTCTTTTGGTTCCCAAACAAATTAATTCCCACCAAAAATTTGGATCCTGCTCTGCAAATCCAGGTGAACTAGAAATAATATTCATCTCATTATTTGGCTCTTGAATTAAATTAACTTTCTTTCCAGAGTCTGCATGAGTTAATGCAACTTTCAATGAGGAACTACCTAAATCATAACCTAAGTAATACATTACATTTATTTAATTATTGTATTAATTGTTTTTATTGATCCATCTTCATTGTGAAACATCTCTGTAACTTTAACATTTCTTAGAAAATCTTTTCCAGAGATTTGAGTATCATGATAAAAGAAATACCACTTATCATCAATTTCTAATGTTGAATGATGGTTTGTCCAACCCTGAACTGGATTATTCATTATACCTTGGTAAACAAATGGACCATAAGGATTATCACTTGTTGCATAAACGATAAGGTGAGTATTTCCTGTTGAATAACTCAAATAATACAAACCATCTTTTTTGTGTACCCATGCTGCTTCAAAAAATCTTCTTTCGTGATCCTTTGTTAAAATAGGGTTTCCATCTTTATCAATTATCCTTATTGGTTTTGGGTCTTCAGCAAAACTAACCATATCGTCAGACATCAAGGCAATTCTAGGTGATATAGCAGGACTATCTGGGATACCATTATCTTGTGTTTCACATCCTGATGGTGTGTATTGATTATTCTCATCCCATCTTTGAAGTTGACCACCCCAAATTCCCCCCAAATACATGTAATATTTTCCATCATCATCTTTAAATACACTTGGATCCATGCTATAGCTACCCTCTATTGGTGTTTTTTTAGACTTAAAAGGGCCTTCTGGCTTATTTGATATTGCTACACCTATCTTAAAAATATCTTGCTTGTCTTTTGTTGGAAAATAAAGGTAAAACTTACCATCTTTTTCAGCAGCGTCTGGTGCCCAAAATTGTCTTTTTGCCCATGGAACATCTTTCAAATCTAAAGCCACATCATGAATTGTAACAGGGCCTCCTATATAATCCATTGACAAAACTCTATAGTCTCTCATTGCATACTGACTACCACAATCATCATACATAGGGTTTTCCTCAACTATATCATGAGAAGGATAAACATAAATTTTTCCGTTAAAAATATGTGCAGATGGGTCAGCTGTGAAAATTTCTGAGANCAAGGGGTCATTCAAAAATTTTTTTTGAGAATAAGTATATGAGCTGAAAATCAAAATTAAAAGAATTATTTTTTTCATTTTATTATTATTGGTTTATTGGAAAAATCTCTCATTTTTTTTAATTTTTTTGAATACGAATCAACAATTTTCTGATATTCAGGTTTATTTGAGATATTAAAATATTGTTTATTATCATTTTCCATATCAAAAAGCATATTATATAAAACTTTACCAGTCTTGTGTTGTAAGACTTCATGATAAGAATATTTTTTATCTTGAACAACCTCCATGGTTTGATATCTACTGTAAATCTCTGATTTGTGCTCCAATTCTGGGTTTTTCAAGACTGGAACAAAACTTTTACCATGTATATAGTTCGGNGGCTNAATTCCAACAATTTCACATATTGTAGGATATAAATCTACGTATTCAACCATGGTATCAGTTTGAAAACCCTTTTGCATTTTTGGTGAGGATACAATTAAAGGAACGTGTATGGCTTCATTATATGTATGGTGTTTACACCACATACCATGTTCACCAAGAAAAAACCCATGATCGCTCCAAAAAACGATTGTAGTATTGTCNCTTAATCCTAATTCATCAAGAGATTTAATTAGTTCTCCTATCAAAGTATCTAAATAAGAAATTGTGGCGTAATAAGATTTTATTAGATCTTCCTCCATTTTTGTGCTAACAGGGCCAGATTTAGGAATATCTATATACCAATTTCTAAGTTCAGTCCAATCATGGGCAATTGATCGGTTTGGTGCATCTACAGGTTGAGTCCTTTGCTTAGTAAATACCAAATCATTATAATCGTACAAGTCACCATACTTTTTTGGTTGAATAAATGGAAGATGAGGAAGTATATAACCAACAGCTAAAAAAAATGGTTTTTTATTATCCTTATATTTTTTTAACTGTTTAATTGCAACATTAGTTAATTTTCCATCGTTATATTCATCATCCAAAACATTAGAATATTCAAAGGGAGGTCCTGCATTTTTGCCATCAGGTCTAATTTTTTTCGTTTTCTTTTGTCTTGCTAACGATACTGGATTTTTATAATCAGATCCATTTCTGAAATTATAAAAATCATCCCAATCACCTTTACTATCATCTGCAAAATGAGATATTTTACCAATTGATGCAGTCGTGTAACCGTTTTTCTTAAAAATTTGAGCTAGTGTAGTTGCCTTAGGTACATCTTTATCCGCTCTTGAAGTGTAGGAATCAAATCTTGTAAAACTTCCTCTAATACCTGTTAAAATACTGGCTCTACTAGCACCGCAAACAGCAATATTAACATACGCCTGATTAAATTGTATTCCTTCAGATGCCAATTTATCAATGTTTGGTGTTATCATTTGTTCATTTCCATATGAGTTCGTAAGGGGTCTCATATCATCAACACCAATAAATAATATATTTTGTTTTTGTTCCTGGGCATTTATAAAAAGGAAATTAAAAACAATACATAAAAGTAACTTATATTCAATTTTTATATTCATCAACATTTATTTCAAATAAAAGAAAAAAAAAGGAGGTCAGATCCTCCTTTTTCTAAATTAATTAACTATTATTTACTTCATTTAGTTAATAAGCTCGTTAGTATTTACTTCACTTAGCGGAATTAAAAATTTCATAATTTCAGCTTCATTAGTTGAAAACTTTACTTCTCTATTAGCAACATATTTTTTAGCGCCAACATAAACTTTCTTCCCAAATGAATTATTGTGTGGAAGAATAGTATGATCTAAAAAATATTGCATACCTCTTCTTCTAACATGAAATGAATCTTGTCCTTCACCAATTAATTCAAACTTGTACTCTTCCATAATAGCATCTCTGAATGAAGNTTGACCCTGAGTAAATTCAGGTCTTACAGGAACACCTGCTCTATCTAAGACAGGTTTTAAGTAAGTCATCTCCTGACCATTACCTAGTTCATTAGAGATTTCGGCAAGCATTAATAATAACTCAGCATATCTCATATCAACAACATTTTGACTGTTGAATTGGTTCTTGTGAGTTCTATCTTTCTCAGTCCATTTAAATAAATATGGATGAGAATTTCCAAATGAACTTCTCCATGTAGCAGACGGATAGGCTCGAACTCTTGCTGCTGGTCTATCAAATCTAAAATAATCATACAGATACGTTGCAGCATATCTTTTATCAGGCATTGTATTTAGATTATTTGGGTTATATCTGGTGCTACCACCATATGTTCTGAGGTGATTATCATGCTGAAAAGCAGTGACTCTAAACCATCCAAAATGCATTCCAGCTTTATATTTCCAAGGTGTAAAATTTCTTCCCATTTGAGAATTAGTTGCATCTTGAGAGATTTGCAATTCAAAAATTGATTCGCTGGAATTTTCACCTTGAACAGTAAATAAACTGCCAAAATCATTAACAAGAGAATATTGGCCATAAGCTTTCATACCTTCATCGTAAGCCATATTCCAATAATCCATTGAGCCTCCACTAGTTTGTAAACTTGAATTAGTTGCTAAAGCCATATATACCTTAGATAATAACATATTTGCAGCATATTGTTTTGGATATCCAATACCAGCATTACCGTTTAATAAAGCACTAGCAGTTTGTAAATCACTTATTATTTGAGAGTAAACATCCTTTTCAGGTGACAGAGCCTTATTAGTATTTCCTTGAGAAGGTAGTTCTAACCATAAAGGAAGATCCCCCCAAAGTCTTGCTAGTCTAAAATAAGACCATGCTCTTGCAAAATAAGCGTGTCCAGCTACATCATTAAATGCAACTTCATCTTTTGTTTGTGGATTAGAAACTGTACTTACCGCAGCAATAGCACCATTTGCTCTTGCAATGGTTTGATACAAACCTTGCCANAAAAACTGAGCATCCATATGGTAGCCAGGTTTTAATGAACATAAAGTTGACATATCTCTTGTTGTAACTCTGTTACCTCCTTTTCCAGTATACATTAANCCAGAAAAAAGATTTTCAAGAAATAATCGTCTTTCCTGCGTATTATATCCAGTGATTGACTGATAAATACCATCTCTAGCAGCCTCTGCACTTTGAACATCTAAGTAGAGGGTTTCATCAAGGAAAGGAGGATTTTCCTCCAAGTCACATGATATAGCAAATAGTATTGGAATTATTAAAAAGTATTTTAAGTATTTCATTTTATTTATTGATTTTAATTTTTTCATTTTTAAAAGGTTAGATTAACACCTAGTAGTACGGACTTTGAATTTGGTTTGTTGTTCCAGTCGACCCCTTGAATTAAACCATCATACATAAATGTTGTGATTTCAGGATCATACCCAGAATAATCAGTCCATGTAAACAAGTTTGATCCAGTAACATAAATGTTAGCCGAATCAATGAAATTATCTGGCTTTATTGGAATGTCATAATTTAGAGTAATATTTTTTAACCTCAAATAACTACCATCCTCTACAAATCTATCCATTGCAGCTGCAAATAAATTTGAAGAATATCCGAGTCTTGGATAAGTTCCATCAGGATTCTCAGCTGACCATCTATCAGTCCAAGCCTCTTTAATAATATTTCTATAAGTTCCCTCAGCGTAACCAAATCTATACATATTTCCATTGACAATATCATTTCCNTCAGTACCATTAAATAAGGCTCTTAAGGAAAATCCTTTGTAAGATAGGTTCAGATTGAAACCATATATATAATCTGGGTTAGGGTTTCCTATAATAGTTCTATCATTTAAATCAACTTGCCCATCGCCATTTAAATCTAATACTTTAATATCACCAGGTTGTGACATAGCTCCATTAATCCTATACATTGTATCACCAGATTTAAAAATTCCATCTGTTTTCCAGCCATAAAATAATGCAGTTTCATGACCCTCTAAGAAAATATTGAGGGGAAATTTTATGCTATTTCCACGACTTGGAGTATTTCCTAAGTATGAGGGTATCTGTTGAACACCATATGCACCGGAACCACTATCCATTAAAATATCTCCAGGTGTAAGACCTAAATTTTCAATTTTTGTTTTATTAAATGCAATATTACCGCCGACCGAAATATTTAAATCTCCNTGATCAATAACTGTAACATCTAAACCTAACTCAACCCCTTTATTTTCAAGGGTTCCTCTATTAATTAACATATTTGAAAAACCCGAAGAAGTTGGAATAGGAGTTTGTTGTAATAAATCTTTAGTATTTTTTTCATAAACATCAACAGTTCCAGTAATCTTACCATTATTAAATCCAAAATCAACTCCGACATTTATTTGCTCGGTCGTTTCCCATGTTAAATCAGGGTTTGGAATATTATTTAAAACAATTGGTACGGTTGTTCCATTAGTAGGTGTCCCATATAGGCTTGATGAGGCACCATAATTTGGTAGTGTACCATAGGGTCCGATACCGTGATTACCAATTTGCCCCCAACCAGCTCTAAACTTAAGACTTGAAAACAAATCTAAATTTTGAATGAATTTTTCACTACCTGCTCTCCATGCAAATGCGAATGATGGAAAGAATCCATAACGATTATTTTCAGAGAACTTTGAAACTCCATCTCTTCTAAAACTTGCTGTTAATACATATTTGTTTTTAAAAGTATAATTAACTCTACCAAGAAGCGAGAACATCTGTTGATCAGCAGCTCTTAGTAATAAAGGATTTGAGATTACTTGACCTAAAAATGGCTGATCAGTACCTAACTGAGCAGTAACAAAATCTTGAACAGCATAAGTACTGCTGGAAACATCTCTAACATCATATGTAACACCTAATGTTGCATTAACCCTGTGATTTCTGTTAATATTTCTGTTATATCTTAAAAAATTATTAACCTGGTAAGTTAACGCATTTAACTTCATCTGTTGGTATAAACCATTAGAGTTGGCTCCTTGCCATGTGGTTAAGCCATAAAATCTACTTCTATCTTTATCTCTTAAATTTCCACCAACTCTAAATTCATATTGTAATCCAGGAACGTTAAATTTATATTTAACAGCTAAAGACGCAATAACTCTATTTTCTTTAGATTCATCAGTAAAATCATCTATCCAAGCAATTGGATTCGACAAGACATTTCCGTCAAAAAAATCACTCA
Organism: Gammaproteobacteria bacterium; assembly: GCA_002710265.1. Lineage (GTDB taxonomy): Bacteria > Pseudomonadota > Gammaproteobacteria > Magnimaribacterales > D2472 > SAR86A. The sequence continues at coordinate 12,532 of PAJW01000035.1, forward strand.
CATCCTCNAGACCATTAGCAATAATTGGGTTGTAAGAAACTGTTTGCTGAACAAAACTTTGGTCACCTCCAATTAAATCACCTCCTTCAGCAAAATCAGACTCACTGAAAAAAGTAGAAAGCCTAGCCTCAACTCTTAATTTATCATTTATGTCATAATTTAAATTTAGTCTTAAATCAGTTGTTTGAAAACTAGCATTTTCAATTAATCCATTCATATCATTAAAACCTGCTGAAAGATAATAGTCTCCATTATCTGAGGCACCAGAAAAAGTTACTCCCAAATTAGAGCTTATTCCTTGTTTGTAAATGTAATCCTGCCAATTGTATAGTTCATTTGGTGTAGTATCAACAACATCAGAAGGTGTTCCATCAGGATTTGTTACATATGTAAATACATTACCTCCATCAACTCTATATCTAGGAGATTCACCAGCTGCTGCTCTTGTTGCATTGGAATAATTTGCATAACCAACTCCATCTAGCATGTCATATGTTTTTGTTATATCAGTTACGGTTGATGTAAAGTATATATTAAACTTTCCTTTACCGTCTTCCTGTGAGCCTGATTTTGTTGTAATCAAAACAACTCCATTAGCACCTCTTGAACCATAAATTGCTGTTGCAGATGCATCTTTTAAAATTTCAATTCTTTCAATATCTCTGGGATTAATACCGTTTAAACCACTTTGAGGGTCTTGACCAGTATTACCAGTACCTACTGAACCAACATCCTCTCCAGCAGATGAAATAATCACTCCGTCGACAACATACAAAGGTTCATTATTTCCTCTCAAACTGTTTGTTCCTCTAATTCTGACACTAACACCAGAGTTGGGATTTGCTGCATTTTGAGTGACTTGAACTCCTGAAGCTCNACCCTGAAGCAGTTGATCCACAGTTGCTGCAGCTCTCGATACATCATCTTCAATTTTAACTGAACTTACAGATCCTGTTAAATCCCTTTTAAGTACTGTTCCATAACCTACTACAACAACCTCCTCAAGAGCTTGTGAGTCAGGTTGTAAATTAATAGTAATAGAAATTTGATTAGAAACATCTACTTCCTCATTTAAATATCCAATGTAAGAAACAACTAAGACTTGTTCTCCATCAGTTGGAATTGAAATGGAAAAGTTGCCATCAAAGTCAGTTATAGCACCAATAGTTTCTGAGCCTTTTAGTTGTACAGTTGCGCCTGGTAATGGCGAGCCATTTTCATCATTTACTAAACCACTAACAGTATTATTTTGAGATAAAACAATCATTGGAAAGAGTAAAAAAATTAAAATAATTTTTTTGATTTTCATTTTATAATTTTTTGATTAATATTAATAATTTATTAAAATCGTTGGACTTAATAAAATAACGAAACCGTTTTCATAGAATTTAATAAATACAACATCGTATATACTTGTTAAAAGTTTTAAATTATACTTTTATACGAAACTGTTTTCGTAAGATAAAAATTTTTTTTTATTTATTTCTATATTCAATTTATGAGATTTAAATATCAACTGAAAAACAATTGGAAAGAAAATTTAATTAATTAAATTTGCGNTCTATTTTGGTCGCGTAGCTCAGCTGGATAGAGCATCTGCCTTCTAAGCAGACGGTCGCACGTTCGAATCGTGCCGCGATCACTAAAACCCACTTTCATGTGGGTTTTTTTTTACTTTANTATTTACTAAATTCANANAAAACAAATTNAGNTATGAAATNTGTNNTCAAAATAANNTTAATATTNATNTTTTTTTGTTCATGTCAAAAGANCAAANTNGNAGANNATTTTATTTTANTACCATCNGTNAAAAACANAGAATANGATGGAAAATCATCATTTAATAGCAAATCAGATTTTGTTTTTTACTCGGAATCAAATGAACTTCCAGTATTGTTAAGTCAAACATTCAATCTAAAAAAAGGCACGGTAAGCAAACATAACTTATCATTTAAAATTGACAATGAATTAGATATAGCTGA
>PAJW01000036.1 GCA_002710265.1 Gammaproteobacteria bacterium
AACGGCGCGGGGGTTCGATTCCCTCACCTTCCGCCACTTATTGATTAAATTCTCTAAAGTTTTTAAATAATTTTATTTTTTTATTTCCTCGTATAGGATTTATATCAATTCCACCCCTCCTTTGAAATCTCCCACATACTTCTAAATGTTTTGGATTCAATTTCTGTTCTAGTTTTATATAAATCTCATCTATACATTTTTCATGAAAACCACCATGTTCTTTAAAAGAAATTAAATATTTATTTATCCAACTAACCTCAATAGGTTTATCAGTGTAAATGTAGATGTTTGCAAAATCTGGTTGTGAAGTTACAGGACAAATAGACCTAAAGCCATTAAATTTATACATGATGTTTGGTGTTGTAATTTTTTGCTTAACCTGATTTAAAGATTTATAAATAGGTTCATTATGAAAATTATTAATTAGCCTAACTTTGATTGGGTTTTTAATAACACTTTCTAAGTCCTTTGTTATTTTTTTTAATAATTCATGATTGTTCATAAAAGATTTTTTATAAAATTCATTTAGATATAGTTTCATTGATTTAGATTCAATTATGAGATTCGAATCGTATGAAATCTGAATCTCTAAAACCTTAAGTTGAGGAATTTTATTTTTATCCAGATACATAAAATCATAGACATTCCATATATCAATTCCATGTTTAATAGAATCTCTATGCCTTTTAATAGGGTCGAGAAGACTTTTGCCTTTTTTTATAATTTTATTTGTTTTACCTAAAACAGAAGTTTTCACTCTCTTATGCCAATCCCTTTATGAAGTAAATATAAGCAAGCTATTGTAAGAATAAATATAAATAGTCCAATCATTGAAAGAGAAAATGAAATTGATACATCACTTATACCAAGCATACCTTCTCTAAAGGTATTAACTACATATAGCATCGGATTAGCTAGTGAAATAGATCTCCACATTTCAGGAAGTATATTAATTGAATAAAAGACTCCTCCAAGATAAATTAATGGCGTTAAGACAAAAGTAGGAATAACTGAAATGTCATCAAAACTGTCAGCAAAAATAGCATTAATAAAGCCCATAAGAGCAAATAAAATGGCGGTTAGAAAAAGAACACATATTGTTAAAGGAAGGTTTGCAATACTGAAATCAGGATAAAAGAAAAGGCTTACACCATAGACAATAATACCAACCATTACACCCCTGCATACTCCGCCAAGTATAAAACCTAATAATATAGTCCAGTTCGGCATTGGAGAGATAAGTAACTCTTCAATAGATTTTTGAAATTTCACACCATAAAATGAAGAGACTACATTTGCATATGAATTTGTAATTACTGACATCATAATTAAACCTGGAATCATAAACTGCACATAATCAAAGCCATCCATTGATCCAATCCTTGGTCCTATCAATGAACCAAAAATAACAAAGTATAAGGACATAGTTACTGCAGGCGGAACAAGTGTTTGAACCCATATTCTCATAAATCGTCTTATTTCTTTGGAGGTAAGCGTCCATAAGGTTATAGCTATGTTTATTTTTTGTGGTTTTTCCATATTATTTCTTTATCATTTCGATAAATAATTCCTCTAACCTATTTGATTCGTTTCTCATTGATTTAACTTTAATATTTAACTTGTTGAGTTCATTGAAGAGATTGTTTATTGAACTATCTTTATTAATTGCTGTTACTAATGTTAATGGGTCATCAAGTCTTAATGAATATTTATCAATAATAGGTGCTTCCTCAAGCGGGTCTTCTAAATCTAAAACAAAGCCTTGGACATCTAGTTTACTTAATAAATCCTTCATAGATGTATCAATTACGATTTGGCCTTGATCAATAATTCCAATATTCCTACATAACTGCTCTGCCTCTTCTAGATAATGAGTTGTAAGAATTATAGTTGTTCCATTAATATTGATTTCTTTTAAAAAAGTCCACATTTCTCTTCTCAGCTCAATATCAACTCCAGCTGTAGGTTCATCAAGAATTAAAAGCTTTGGTTCATGTATCAGAGCTTTTGCAATCATTAATCTTCTTTTGTAACCTCCTGAGAGTGTTCTAGCTTGATCATTTCGTTTATCCCATAAACTTAGTCTTTTTAACATGTTCTCAACTTTTGGTTTTGCTTCAGACTTTTTTATTCCATAAAATCCAGCTTGAGTAGTTACTATGTCTATTACTTTTTCAAACTGAGAAAAATTAATTTCCTGTGAAACAACTCCTAGCATTGATTTAGCAATTGCAACATTCTCATCAATATCTATACCAAATATTTTTACATTTCCATCAGTTTTAGTTACTAGTGTTCCTATTATTCCAATTGTTGAAGATTTTCCAGCGCCGTTTGGGCCTAATAGAGCATAAAAATCTCCTTCATTTACTTTTAATGAAATTCCTTTTAAAGCCTCAGTTCCTCCTGAATATACTTTTTTTAGATTATTTATTTCTAATGCGTAACTCATTTAAAAGTATTGTTATCTGTTTTTCCAACTACAAGAACACTTAAGACTAGGCCAATAATTAAACCTAGCCATACATATTCTCCTGAAAATGCTATTAATAACGATATAAATAAAGCTGAAGCCATTTCAGCGTTTGTTTTTGGTATTGCTAATGCAACATATGCACAGGCAAAACCAGTTAAAACAAGCGTTAAATTTAATGCTATATTCATCAAAGGTTCCATTAATGTTATAAAGGGCAATGTGACATAAAGAAAAGGAATTGCCATTAAATAGTATGAACCAAGACCATCGAATATTGATGGCATCTCTTTAGGTCCCTTCTTCCATCTTTCTGCAACTACAACATGAACTCCAGTCCACAAAGCCCCTTGGGTTGGAAAATTAGGATTTACAATCAAGCCAATAAAATTTCTTATAGCAATAGACAAATGAAATCTATTTGAATCAACTGATAAAGGTTCATCGGGTCTTTCCTTTTGAGCATCATTAAGAATCTCCTGACCAGTAATGACATCCCCAAATAAAATAATATATCCAATAATTACAAGTGGTATTGCCTCTAGATACATAGTCGCGGATGGAAAACCTATTGATAAAGGTGATGTTCTTTCAAAAAGAGTAACAACATCTGGGAAAGCAAATCCCCATGTAACATCTAGTGTTGCTTCACCAACAAGATATGCGATGAATGCAGCTATAAGAAAACCAGGTAACAAGCCTAATGAACTAACTTTTTGAAAAAAAATATTTTTTGCAGCTAATTTTTTAAAGGGATCAGAAAAAGTTGTAAGAATACAAAGCGCAATAGCCACAGTCATTGCAATAGGTTGTTCCATATATTTTGCATCAAATTCTTTAAAGAAAACTTGATAAAAAGCTGCAACAGCAGCACCTAATATGATTCCTGATTTAAGTGCATTAGGTATATTACTAACTATCTTTTCACTTAAACCAGTCATCCCTAAAAATGCTACTAGTAAAGTGAACTCAATACATATTGCTGCCATAAATTGAAACGTTTCAACTTGATATTCAGCCCCTGACGGTAAGTAATATCCCATAGTTGCGAAAACGCCTATTACTATTGGATAGGCAGGAGTAATCCAACCAGGAGCAAAAGGTACACCAAATATTATTGGCCCTGAAGCAATTAAAGTTCCAGAAATAAATGATAATGCAACACCCTCTTCAAATGATAAGCCCATACCCATTGCAATAGGAATTCCGGCAAAAGCAGTTGCTCCGGAAATAATGAGCCCCTGAAGGAATTCTGCAGTTCTGAATTTTATATGAACAAATGGAACTCTGAGTCTAAAGGGCCCCCACTTGATACCGTTAATTTTTACTTTTTCAATATTCATTTTGATAGATTTGCCATTCCGTCTTCTAATCCTTTTAGTGTTAGTGGATACATTCTTTCATCAAATAGTTCCTTTAGAATACATATAGAAGATGTGTAATCCCAATGATCATCAGGCACTGGATTTAGCCAAGCCATATTTTCAAAATGATCTGAAAGTCTTTTAATCCATACATGTCCAGCTTCCTCATTCCAATGTTCAATACTTCCTCCGGCATTAGTTATCTCATATGGTGCCATTGTGGCATCCCCTACAACAATAATTTTATAATCTGATGAAAATTTATTAATGATGTCCTGTACCAAGAACCTCTCTTGCGTTCTTCTTCTATTATCTTTCCAAACTGATTCATAAATACAATTATGAAAATAAAAATATTCTAAATTTTTAAATTCAGTTTTTATTGCAGAAAAAAGCTCTTCACATAGTTTTACATATGGATCCATAGAACCACCAACATCAAACAAAACAATTACTTTTACAGAATTAAGTCTTTCAGGCACCATTTTTATATCTAAATAGCCAGCATTTTTAGCTGTAGATTTAATTGTGTCATCCATATCTAATTCTAAATCGTTTCCTTGACGAGCAAATTTTCGTAATCTTCTTAAAGCCATTTTTATGTCTCTGGTACCAATAATTACAGAATCATCTAAATTTGCATATTGTCTTTGTTCCCAAACTTTAACCGCTTTTTTTTGCCCGCCTTCACCACCAACTCTAATACCCTCAGGATTTTGACCACCGTGTCCAAATGGCGATGTGCCATTTGTACCAACCCATTTATTACCTCCTTCATGACGATCTTTTTGTTCTTCAAGTCGTTTTTTAAACTCATCTAATAGCTTCTCTAATCCACCAAGACTCTTAATTTTTTTAAGTTCTTCTGGGTCCAGTTCTTTTTCAAAAGCTTTTCTTAACCAATCTTCTGGAATTAAGGCTTGAAAGATATCCTCTAGTTTTTCTATACCTTTGAAATAAATATCAAAGGCTTTGTCAAATTTATCAAAGTGTTTTTCATCTTTTACGAGTATTGTTCTTGAGAGATAATAAAAATCATCCAAATCAGCGTATATGAGTTGATTCTCTAGAGCTCCTAATAAATCTAATAACTCCCTAAGAGTGCATGGAACACCTGCTGATCTAATGGTTTGAAATAAATTTATTAGCATTATTTAGAGTTTGCTTCTCTTCTAGACATAAAGGCTAACCTTTCGAGTAATTGAACATCTTGTTCATTTTTAAGAAGCGCTCCGTAAAGTGGAGGAATCGCTTTAGATGAATCAGCATTTTTTAATATCTCATCTGGCATATCATCTGATAATAAAAGTTTTAACCAGTCAATTAATTCAGAAGTAGATGGTTTTTTCTTTAAGCCAGGTATTTTTCTTAAATCAAAAAAAATCTCAAGCGCTTCCTTAACAAGTTTTTTCTTTATTTTTGGATAATGAACTGAAACTATTTGATTCATTGTGTCTCTATCAGGAAATTGAATATAGTGAAAAAAACATCTTCTTAAAAAAGCATCTGGTAATTCTTTTTCATTATTTGATGTCATTATTATCAATGGTCTGTGTTTTGCTTTTATAGTTTCACCTGTTTCATAACAATAGAATTCCATTCTATCTAGCTCCTGTAACAAGTCATTTGGAAATTCAATATCAGCCTTATCAATTTCATCAATTAGCAAGACAACTTGTTTATTTGATGTAAAAGCCTCCCACAATTTTCCCTTTTTTATGTAATTTGATATATCTTTAACTCTTTCATCACCTAGCTGTGAATCTCTTAATCTTGTTACAGCATCATATTCATACAATCCTTGAGATGCCTTCGTGGTTGACTTAATATGCCATTCAATAAGATCCATATTTAATGCGTTAGCTACCTCTATTGCTAATAATGTCTTACCTGTTCCAGGTTCTCCTTTGACAAGTAATGGTCTTTCTAGAGACTTAGCTGCATTTACTGCCATGCTCAAATCATCTGTTGATATATAATTTTTTGTGCCTTTAAATTGCATTTGTCTTCCTTATTTTGATAATTTTTCTTCTGACTTTAGTATTCTAGTTAGTTGACGGCTAGAAGCAACCAAGTTTCCATTTAAATCCCATAAATTACAATCCTGTTCAAAATAGCCTTTATTTATATCTGTTGCTATAAAGTCAGCATATATGTATTCAGTTGTTGGAAGCTGTCTTATATGGGTCGTTAATGTAATAGTAGGAACCCATCCGAGAGCTCCGTATTTATTACATACAACTGGAGGAAGAATGTCTGAATAAAAAGATAAACAATATTGATCAGGTAATCCTCCTTCCATTTTTAAATATGCACAACATCTAGCATCATATTTTGAATTATCTGATTCAATATCTCTTTTCCACCAAACATGATCAGGATGAATTGAACACTCTAGTTGATGAATGAATGATGGAGTAAAACCTTTGGTTATTTCATCATAGTTCAATGAAACATATTCGTCTTTATCTGTTTTGTTGATAATTTCCGAAATTGGTTTTTTCAATCCATCAAAACCCTTCATATGATGAAAATCAGAACATGTTCCTGTAAATGTAGTACAAATTCTATTATCTTGAATAAGCTTAACTATTCCAGATGAACTACCTTTACTTACTTTAAAAACATCAACTTCTAAAAAGATAGGCTTTGCTTCAATCCTATCAAGATATTGAACAGATGAACTTATGGCTGTTGAATGCGGTAAAACATTTGTAAGTGCTTTATGCATTATCGCCATTAGATAACCGCCATGAGGAGTATTACCAACAAAGTAATCTGTGTTTGGTTCAACTATAAAAGTATTTTTATCATCTTTCTCAATACTTATAGCATCTTGAAATTTTTGAAAATGATTCATGATTATGTAATTCTAGTTCATAATTTATATTTTAAAAACATTTATAAATATGCATAACGTCTTTGATATAGCCTGTAATTTTACTTCTGAGAGATTTGATAACGATCTTGATGAAGTAATTGAAAGAGCTATTAAAAATAATATTACAAAATTTGGATTAATATGTAGCCGCATAGACGACTTCCCAAAATTAATAAATATTTACAATAATTATTCGGATTCTTTTAATTTTACGATTGGGATTCATCCGCATCATGCAAATGAATTAAATGAAGAATATTTAATTAAGTTAAAAGATTTGGTCATTAGAAATTCTCCACATGCTATAGGAGAGACAGGTCTTGATTTTTTTAGAAATCTATCAACGTATGAAGAACAGATTTATGCATTTGAAGAACAAATTAAAATTGCTATTAGTTTAAATAAACCACTTTTTTTGCATCAAAGAGATTCACACGAAGATTTTATAAAGATTCTTAGAAAATATTCATCCGATATTAATAAATCAGTTGTTCACTGTTTTACAGGTACGCAAGCACAGCTAGATGATTATTTAGAACTAGATTGTTTTATTGGTGTGACTGGTTGGATATGTGATGAAAAAAGAAACGTTGAACTTCGTAATACTATTAAAAATATTCCCTTGCCAAAATTAATGATTGAAACTGATAGCCCATACTTAATTCCAAAAGATCTTGCCGAAATGCCTAAGAACAATAGAAATGAGCCAAAAAACCTTAATCATATTGCATCTACAATCGCTTTATTGATGGATGAAGATGAAGAGGTTTTAAGAAGGCAAACTTATGAAAATAGCATAAGTTTTTTTAATTATTAAAAGCTTCTATAGATAAATCAAATTCGCGACAAATATCATCTAGATCAATTCCAACCTTTTTTGCATTGTATTTAATTTCAGGTTTTGTTTTTGAAAAACGAGGTGAGGCACTAGGCTGGTTGAAACCATCAATATTTGTAAAAGCATTTCTTTTAAGATTGTGTATATTTTCTTGAGCTTCAGACATATCAAGAACAGGTGTAACACATGCATCTGTGTCTGCAAAAATATCTTGCCATTCTAATCTAGTCTTCTGCATTATTTTTGATGCAATAACTTGTTTAAGCTCTGGCCATAATTTTTTATTGTATTGATCTAGAAATCGTTCATCATCTATAGCAAGTTTATCTAACAATTCACTATAAAACTGAGGCTCAATTGAGCCAATTGCTATATATTTGTTATCTTTACATTCGTATGTGTCATAAAAATGGGCATAACCATCAAGTAAATTTGATTCTCTTTTGTCATCCCAATGACCCATTTGCTTTAATGAATAAAAGAATGACATCAATGATAATGAGCCATCAACCATAGCGGAGTCTACAACCTGACCCTCTCCTGTTCTAATAGAATGTATTAGTGCTGAGACAATTCCAAATGCAAGGTGCATTCCACCCCCACCATAATCACCAATTAAATTTAATGGTGGTATAGGATTAGAATCCTTTCTGCCTATTGCATTCAATGCTCCAGACAAACTTATATAATTTATATCATGACCTGCCATTTTAGACATAGGACCCTCTTGACCCCAGCCAGTCATTCTTCCATAAACAAGTTTTGGATTAATCTCAAAACAAACATCTGGACCAAGCCCTAATTTCTCCATAACACCAGGTCGAAATCCTTCAAAAATAACATCGACCTGACCTATAAATTTTAAAATCTCATCTACTGATTTTTTATTTTTAAGATCTGCAACAATAGTTCTTTTTGATCTATTGTGTATATCAAATTTATTTTCCATACCTTCAGCATCTTTTCTACTAATTCTTATCACATCTGCACCTAGATCAGCTAACAACATCCCGCAGAAAGGTCCAGGCCCTATGCCAGAAAATTCGATTACTTTTATGCCTTTAAGTGGTCCCATTTGAATATATTATTGAAAAACTTTGTATTTGACTAATAGATTAGGCAAAAGTGTTAATGAAGAAACAAAAGATAATACCATTGCTAATGCAGTAAATAGCCCAAATAAAATCGTTGGAAAGAAGTTTGATAAAGAAAGAATTGAAAAACCGGCTGCAATTGTAGTAGCTGTATAAAAAATAGCTCTGCCGGTTGTTAAATGTGCATTCTTAAGAGCAATATCTGAAGAACCATTTATCTTTAGTTCTTTTTTATATCTGTAAATATAATGGATAGTATTATCAACAGCCATTCCAACACTTATGGCAGCAACAGTAATAGTCATTATGTCTAAAGGTATTTTTAATAATCCAAGTAAGCCCATTACAGATGAAGCAACAAAAATATTAGGAATTAGACCAATTATCATAACTTTGAAAGATTTAAATATTAAAAATAACATCAGTGAAATTACAGAAAATACAATTGTTAAAGACCCTATTTGAGATTTAAATAATGATTGAAGCATGTTGTTATATAAAACAGCAAGTCCTGTTATCTCGTATTGTGAGGACTCTAAATTAAAATTATTTTGTAAATCATCATTAATTTTATTAAGTAGTTTGTCNCGATTTAAATTAGATGCGGACTCATTTACTCTTGTAGATATTCTTACAACAGAATCATCTTTGTTTATGTATGAATACAAAAGNGTCTCTCTAATATCCTCAGGTAAAANNGANCTTAACAATGCAAGCTCAAGATCATTNAGNTCATNACCATTATTAATTTCTCTAGCTANNTTGACNCCACTGGCAACACTTAAAACTTTTCCAATCTCTGGAATTGAATCTAAATAATCATGAATTTTTTCTAATTCATTTAATGAGTATATATTCCACCAGTAGCCTGCAGCTGAGCTCGACTCATCTTCAAATAAATCATCTTCAAAAAATTCATCTTCAATTGCAATTGATTCAAAACCATCCTCAGGTTTTGAGATTATAATATCCAATGTTGCAGTTCCACCAAGTTTTGAATCAATTTCATACATCCCTTTATATATTTCAGTGTCTTTATCAAAATAATCTATAAATCTATTTTCAACTTGTAGTTTTGAAATACCTAAACTAAATACAATAAATGAGATAGTAAAAACTGATGCTATAAATACTTTATTTCTAATTGAAAAATTTAATAAAAATTGATTTATTTTATATAGTGATAAATAGTCTTTATTTCTTTCATTTTTTATTAGATACAGGACACAAGGAAGAAAACTAAAAGTTAATATAAAGGCGATTGAAATACCAAATGCCATCATTTTTCCAAATTCAATGACCGGTTTTAATTCTCCAAAAGTTAATGATAAGAATGCAACTGCTGTTGTAAACGCCGCAAAAAAACAAGGTGCAAACATTTGATCATAGCCTTTTATTATTGCGTTTTTAAAATCAGTATCTTTATTAATTTCATTAATTTTCACAATTAGGTGAACGGTCAATGAGATTGTAAGTATTAGAAGTAAGGCAATAAAATTTGAGGAAACTACACTTATTTTCCAATCCATATACCCCAAGAAACCCGCGGTTATAAAGGTAGCCATGAATGCGTTTATTAGAGGTAATAGCACCAACCAAGTAGAACCAAAAAATAAATACAGCATTAATGCAAATATTAAAGCTACTGCTGATCCAAATTTAACTAAGTCTGATTCAATATATTCCATCATATCTGTAGCAATCATTGATGGCCCACCTAGATAAATAGTTGCTTCATCTTTGTATTTATTTAAGGTAGTTCTAATTTCTAAAACAAGATTCTTATTAAAATCAGATTCTTTATTATTTAATTCACTTATTCGCTGATTAATGATGTTGAGATCTTTTTGTAAATCAGATTTACTTTTGGCTGTTAATACTTCCTTTGAAGACAAGGTATCAAGAATTAAATATCTTCTTGATATTAGTTCGTCATATTCATCGTTTCCTCTTAAAACGACCTGCATTGCAGTTACTTTTCCGTCCTTACTAATTATTAACTCTTTGTAAATGGGGTTATTAATAATTTCCTCTTTTGCAAGATCAAGATTAATACTTTTATCAGTTATATCTTTAAGATTATCTGCAACTTCTGTTAAACCAACTCTCGGCTGAAAAAATATAGGAGCATCTAAAATAGAAAGAACAGAATCAACACCATCAATGTTTTTTAAATCATTTTCAAGGTTTGCAATTCGGTTTAGTGAATAATCGGAAAATAGTTCGATTTTCGGTTCATAGGTAACTATTAAAAAACTAGAATCACCAAATTCATCCTCAGCTTCTCTATAAATTTTTAAGGATTCGTCACTTTCAAGAACTAACGCATCAGATGAAGCGTCAAGTTTGAAGTTACTTAAACCTGCGGCAGATATAATTGTAAGTATAAATACACTAGAAATAACTAAAATGTAGTTGCTAATTAGGAATGACGCTATATTCTTTATGTCGATTCTCATGTTATTTATTTGCGCAATTCGGTGAATCGATTACAACTGGATTATTTTCATACTCATGTTCATCAAAAACATGTATAGAAAGAGCATGAATTTCATTCATTAAATTATTTAATGTGCTGTAAATTAACTGATGTCTTTTAACATTAGTTAAATCTTTGAATAAATTGGATACTACTATTAATTTAAAATGACTCTCAGACCCAGGAGGAACATTATGCATAGAACTCTCATTGATTATGTTTAAGACCGATGGGCTTAATTTATCGTTGATGATATCTTTTATTTGGTTCTCTATTATCTTTTCCATATTTTGTTATACAACAAAGCAAATATAACTATAAAAGATGCTCCGATAGCAACCGGCATTATAACGAATTCAAAACCTTTTGCTCCAACAATAGCTATAATTGGATTTGCTCCAGCTGGTGGATGAATTGTTTTAGTCANCATCATCAAAGCAATAGCAAGACTTAAGGCCAAAGCAATTGAAATGGGAGAATCACCCAAAAAATAAAATATTAATACACCAGAAGATGCTGAAAGAACATGCCCAAAGAAAACATTTCTAGGCGCTGCTAGCGGGCTATCGTGAACTGCCATTACTAAAACCAAACTTGCACCAAATGGAGGTATTAACCATACATTTGTTGAATCAATAGAATTAAAATAAGCTATTAGAAACATGCAAAAAAATGCACCCAAAGTTGAGATAATTATATTTTTATATTTTTGTGATAGAAAATTAAGTTTCATAGCAGTTAGATTAACTCATTTCTTCAATAAAGATAAATTTCATCCATCAAGATTAGGTGATTCATTCATAACATGAATCTGATTAATAACTTTTTCCCACTTAATCCATTCATCTTTATTAAGATCTGCTGCATGCTCTGCTGCTCTTAACATAGCAACAGCTTCAGCATCGTCCCCATATTGAGAAATTAAAGTATTTGCCAAAGATTTAATTAAATCTTGATCGTTCATATGATGAATGTAAATTTCGTATCATTATCCCATGTATAATTTGTTCTTTATATGATAATTGTTATGAAATGAACGTATTGTGGATTAAAGATAATAAAACTGGTCACGAGAAACAAGTTAAGGTATTGCTAGATGAGTTATCAAAAGATCTTGAGCTAGATATTGATGAAAGAATAGTTAAAGAAAGATTTCCATTTTTTAGAACAATAAACCAAGTTGAAAAAAATTATTATGATATTGTTATTGGAGCTGGTCATAAAACCTATTCGTTGCTACTTGATGTAAAAAAATATCAAAAGGATAATTGTAAGACAATCGCTGTTCTGTCCCCCACATTTAGAAAAGATTATTTTGATATTATATGTGCCCCATTACACGATAAAAATAAATTTAAATCATCAGATAATGTAATTTTTTTTGAAGGCTCATTGGCCAAGGTTTCAACAAACGAGCCAATTAAGGACATTACTATGATCGCAGTTGGAGGCACAAACAAACACTATAGATTTGACATAGATCATTTAATTTATCAAATAAGTTTTTTAATTAATCTTTATTCAAATAATGACATTTATATTTTTAATTCAAGAAGAACTCCGGATAGTTTTAATAAGGAATTAGATAGAATAACGAAAAATAATGCGAATATAACTTTCGTAAATATCAATAATAATCAATCTATATCTATAGATGAGGTTTTACAAAAAGCTTCAACCAAATTCATATCAAGAGATAGTATGAATATGATGTATGAAAGCCTGTCTACAAGAGGTTATACATATCTTTTAGATATGAAACATATCAAATCAAATAATAAAGTTGTAAAGAATGTTAATCATTTGATTGCAAATAGAAAAATAGGATACGTAGATACCTCAGATATCATAAATGGAATTTCAAAATTGAAGTTAGAAAAACAGAACTCCTATAATGATGTATATGCAGAAGTTGAAAAAGTAGCATTTGAGATAAGAAAATATTTATGAAAGTCGTTCATATAGTTTTAAGTGATAATTTTGCTGGCATAGAGCAACATGTTGANGAAATATTAACGAANNNNCTNTCANAAGATTNNACTCTTATCTGCAATAAATCTATTTCAGAATATTTTAATAAAGGTATTNATANGAAAATAATTAAAAATATTGGGCGAAGATCATTNTTGGGGAAATATAAACTTAAACAATTATTAAAAGAAATAAAACCGNATATTGTTCATACACATGGGAGTAAAACAACCTCTATTATCAATTCCATAAAAGGTCACTATAAACATATTGCGACAGTTCATGGAATTAAGAAGGATAAGAAAGTATACGAAAAATGTAACTTAGTCATTGGCGTATCAAATAAAGCTGTTGAAGGCATTCATAATAAAACATTAGTAATATCAAATTGGTGGAATCCTCATCTTAAAAAATCAACTAAACAAGGGGGTAAATATGCTCTAGCTATTGGAAGACTGGAAAAAGTGAAAGGCTTTGATTTATTGATATCCTCATGGGCAAATATTAATACGAATCTTGTAATTGTTGGTTCNGGTAAAGAGAAAGATAGTTTATTAAATTTAATTGAGAAAAATAATCTTTCAAAAAAAATTGAGATTTTTGATGAGGTTCATAGAGAGGATTTAATTTCATATTATGAGGATGCTTCTGTATTAATTATTTCATCACGTGACGAAGGTGGTCCTAGAGTTGCTCTTGAATCACTCTATCTTGGTGTTCCTGTTATATCTACTGATGTAGGACATATGCCAGATATACTTCCAAAAGAGTTATTAGCTAAGAAAGATGATTTAGTTTCTCTTCAAAAATTACTTGAAGCACATGTAGATACAATTGATCATATAGATCAAAGTGCTATCTTTGAATTTGTTCAAAATGAATTTTCTATAGATGAAAGTATTAAGGACATTCAACTTGCCTATGAAGAAGTGCTTAATAATTGATGATATAAATCTATAGTCATTTTAACCATTTTTTCACTAGTAAAAGTATTATTTTTTGGGCTGGGGTAACTACTGTCTGAAACCTTTTCAGTAATATTTTTCAAGTCTTCAATTTTATTAAGCTCTACCAAGCCATCTGGGTATAATTCCTCTAATATTTCTTTTGTTCCGCCATGATTCCACCCAACAACCTTTGCGCCGCAACTTATTGCTTCAATTGTTGTTCTGCCAAATGGTTCAGGCTTTATTGATAAATTAAAAACTACGTCGGAAAGCCTGTAAATATTAACAATATCATTTCTAGATCCAGTAAATGTAATTTTATTCTCTATATTTAGTGTTTTAATCTTATTCTGTAATTTATTGAAATATTGACGTTTTGACTTTGCAACTGGTCCTACAACCAAAGCATGATATTTATCATTATTCAATAAAGATATTAAATCTATAAAACTATCAACACCCTTCCAGCTTGAGATTCTTGTTGGAAGAGTAAGTATTATCTTATCTTTTGATTGTGGAAATTCAGCGAACCATTCAAGCATCCATTTAGAATCAATAGAATTGTTATTAAAGATGTTCATATCACAACCTCTTGGTATGGTTGTAATCTTGTTTTCAGGAACTTTGTAAGTATTTTTAATATAACTTTTAACTGTTTCTGATATAGCTATCATATGATCAACTTTTGACATAATTTTGCTATATGGTGGAGTGCTGTAAAGACCATGAAATGTTGAAATCAAAAGAGGCTTACTATCTAAATTTTTAAAAGCAAAATAGTTAATCCATGCTGGCATTCTAGATCTAACGTGTATTATGTCAGGTTTTTCAGATAAATAAATTTCTTTTAAAACTTTAGAGAGTTTTAATGAAAAAATACTCTTCTTGTGAATAGGTACTTTATAGTGCTTACCACCATTATTAATGATATCTTTTTCAAAAATACCGCCATTTGATATAACTATTGACTCGTGATTATTTTCTGCAAGAGCTTTTGAAAAATCTTTAGTTCCTCTTTCAACACCGCCAATATTTAATTCAGGTAGTAATTGAATTACTTTAAGTTTACTCATATCTTAAAGATACAGCTGGATCTAATTGAGCGGCTCTTCTTGCTGGCCAAATACCAAAAAATAATCCAACTAATGCAGAGAACGTTATCGAGCCAAAGATAGCACTTATAGGCATAGCAAATGGCCAGTCGTTAAAAGAAGCAAATAAGTATAATAAAGAAGTTCCAATAAATACTCCTACTAATCCACCTAAAATGCATAACAAAATAGCTTCAACTATAAATTGCATCATGATTGATCTATGTGTGGCTCCAAGTGCCTTTCTTAAACCAATTTCTCTTGTACGCTCAGTAACTGATACTAACATTATGTTCATAACACCTATTCCGCCAACTATTAAACTAATTCCTGCAATCCCAGCAATTAATGCAGTAAAAATACCAGTTGCTTGTCTTCTTAAATCTGAATACTGGCTCCAATCATTTATTCTAAAATCATTTTCACCACCGGGACCAATATCATGTTTTTGTCTTAAAATCTCTTCAATGGTCATCATGACATAATCAACATTGGTATCGCTGGCTATACCAACATTAATCCAACCAAGTCTATCTGTTCCAAATATTCTTTGTGATGCAGTTAATAAGGGGACATATAAGTCATCATCTGGATTTTGCCAACCTGTTGAGCCCTCTTCTTTTAAAATACCAACAACTTCATATGATGTTCCAGCAATTAAAATATTCTGTCCTAGAAGTTGCTTAACAGATTTTTTTAATTCGCCTGGAACCTTTGATCCTAAAACTACAACTTTTTTTCTGCCTAAGTTTTCTTTTTCAGTAAATAATCTGCCATGACCCAAATCAAATCCTCGTACCTTAAAGTTAACTGGCAAATAACCATTTATTTCACCGCTAATATTATTATTTTCATATTTTACTTGCCTGCTTCCTGACATTGCGGGCGCAATCAACCAGTTATGTTCTGTATTTTTTGCTAAAGCT
The DNA here is from genome assembly GCA_002710265.1 of Gammaproteobacteria bacterium. Classification (GTDB taxonomy): domain Bacteria; phylum Pseudomonadota; class Gammaproteobacteria; order Magnimaribacterales; family D2472; genus SAR86A. The sequence continues at coordinate 16,065 of PAJW01000036.1, forward strand.
TCAGCATCTTTTATTACAAGAGGATTGAAACCAGATGATATACCACCTCTCTTTCTTTGACTTGGAAAAATAGATAGGGTTCTTGGTCCAAGTTCATCAATGTCCTCTTCTAATGCCTTACTTGCACTTGATCCAATACCTATGACTGCTATAACAGCTGCAGTTCCAATTATAATTGCTAGTGTTGTAAGAAAAGACCTAACACCATTAGTCTTAATGGAGGATACTGCTGACCTTAGTGATTCTTCTATTAACATTATCCGAAACTAAAAGTAGCGTTTACTCTTTGTTTGAAACGTTCTTGATAGTCAAATAAACTTTTGCTTGGAAGTATATAAACTATATCATCAGAATTGAGGCCCTCAATAATCTCAACGTTTACAAGATCAGAAACCCCCACTTTAACCCATGATAGATTCGGACCTTGCTTTGAGTCCTTAATAACAATGAATCTATTAAAATTTTCGCCTCTAACTTTGTCTTTTAAGAATTCATCTATCTCTGCTTTATCTATATTAATTATTGAAGTAGCAGTGTATATATCTTTTCTTGTCCTAAGAGACATTGTTGGAATACTCATTGCGACATCTTTGTTTAAAACTTCTATAACAACATCTGTATTCATTCCAATTAACAACAAATTATCGTCGTTATCAATATCAATTAAAACTGGAAAAGTTGTTACGTTTTGTTGAACATAAGCCCTAGGCTCAATTTTTGATACAGTGCCAATAAATTCTTTATCTCTGTATGCTGCTACTTTAATAGAAACAGATTGACCAATAGATACCTTACCCACATCTATTTCATCAACAAGTGCTCTGACTCTAACTTTAGATAAATCAGCCATAGTCATTAGTATTGATCCTTCTCCAAAGGCAGATGTTGGTGATGATATGACTTGTCCAACTTCAACTGGTCTTGAAATTATGGTTCCGTCAATTGGAGATTTAACTATAGTATCGTCTAAGGATATTTTTGCATTTTCGTAAGATACTTCATTTCTAACAAGAGTTGATTTAGCTTGTGCATAATTTTCTTTGATATCTTCAAAATCTTTATCTGAAATACTAGCGTTTGCATGAAGTTCTTTTCCTCTATCAAATTGAGATTCAGCATTTGATAACCTTACTTTTGAAGCCTCAAGATCAGATTTAGTTTGATCAACAATATTGTTTGCTGTTCTCTGATCAATTTGGGCTAACATTGAACCACGTGTTACAAAATCACCGACCTCAGCACCAAGAAATAAAACCTCTCCAGAAGCCTTAGATTTAATTTCAACAGCAGATATGGCTTCAATTACTCCAGAAGCCTCAATAGATACTTCAAGAGTCTGAGGCACAGTTTGTTGCTTCTTGTAAAATTGTGTTTCTTTTTTTTGCTCACCACCGCCACAGGCTGAAATGATAAAAATAGAAAAGATTAATAGTTTTTTAGTATGCATTTTTAGTCCCTATTATCTGATTTTATCAGACCATCCATAATTGTTATAACTCTATTTGATTGTTGAGCAATACTATCCTCATGGGTAATCAATATTATTGTCTGTCCATTTGAATTGAGTTCTTTAAATAATCCCATAACCTCTTCACCTGTTTTAGAGTCTAAATTACCTGTAGGCTCATCTGCGAAGATAATACTTGGATTATTTACAAGCGCTCTTGCTATCGCAACTCTTTGCTGTTGGCCACCAGATAATTCAGCAGGCGTGTGTTCTAACCGGTCGATTAATCCTACTTTTTCAATTACTTCTTTGGCTTTAATAATAGCTTCTTTTTTATTGAAACCAGCATACTTTAGAGGGAGCATGACATTATCTAATGTGGTATTTTTTGCTAGTAGGTTAAAAGATTGAAAGACAAAGCCTATTTCTTTATTTCTTATATTGGCAAGCTCATCATCCTCAAGATCACTTACCGGTGTTCCATTTAATTCGTAAGAGCCGCATGTGGGTGTGTCAAGACAGCCAATGATATTCATTAAGGTGGTTTTACCAGATCCAGATGGACCCATGATTGCCATGAACTCCCCCTTTTCTACAGATAGATCAATACCTCTTAATGCTCTAACAGTTTGAGTTCCAACTACATATTCTTTTTTTAAATTTTCAGTTTGAATTATCATAATTTAAAATTTATGACTCAAATTGTTTTATATAAGAAAGCCATCCCTCTGCTGTATCTTTTGTATTTTTATAATTAGTAGCCTCTATAAGATTTTCTTTAGCTTTATCGCTTTGGCCTAGTTCAAAATATGAAATTCCTTTAATCAATTCAATTCTTCCTGGAATATCATTCCAACCTCTCTTTTGAGCAATATTGAAGGAAGAAATTGCGAGATTATAATCTTCATTATCAAATGCATAAGTACCTAATCTAAATGATAATTCTGGATCTTTAGAAATTTTTTCTGCATTAACTAAAACTTTTATACCATTTTTTAAATCTCTAGAATAAAAATAAGAACTTGATAATAATTTTAAATTATCTTCATTTTCTTTAATAATATTTTTATTTATTCCATCATTTAGAACCAGAACACTTTTTAAAGGCGATTTTTGATATAAATAATATTTTGCTAAAAGTAAATAATCTTCCTCTTTGTTAAGAGTCTTGTTTTCGTATGCTAGCTCCAATGCAGATAGAGAGTCTATTTCAAAATCTTTTGCAAAATATAATGCACTTACTTGGTTCCAATATTTCTTTTTGTTAGGCTCTAGATATAACAATCTTGTTCCTAAATCTTCAGCATCATCTAATAGTTGTAATTTCATAGCTAGACTGAATGCGTACTCAATCCAGTCAATTTGGGGTTTATCAGATTTTTTATTGGCAATTTTAATATGATGATATGAAGGTTCATATTGATCAAGACGTCCATGCGAATATGCCATTAATAAATTTACACGTGCAGATATAGGAAATTTATATTTCTCTCCAACCTCAATAAAGTCTTCTAATAATGGAATTACATTCTCATATTTACCAACCATAAAATATGTTTGTGCTAGTTGGAACCTTACTTCTTGCTCTCCAATTCTAGGCATTTGATCACTTGCTAATGCTTTTTCAAACCATGGTATAGCATTAGTATATTGGCTTTGAACTGCAAAAAATTGACCATAAAGCTGGTATAACAATGCAGCTTCATATGTTCTGCCATTTCTAAAATAATTGGTATTTCCTAGTACAAGTTCAGCTTCTGCTTTTTCATAGTTTTCATTAGCAATATGTTTATGAATTCTTTCAAAATAATCAGCCATCCATCTGCTGATAGTTTCCTCAGAAGTTGCTGAAAAGGATATTAAAAGTGTTGATAATAAAATTAATCTAAGCATTACAAATAAATTCGATTGTTAATTCACCAGCTTGTTCAACTGGAATTCCATTAATAATTTTAGGTTTAAACTGCCATCTTCTGATAGCCTTTGTAGCCTCCCTGTTAAATAGTGTGCCATTGGTTGCGCGAACAACCCTAGCTAATTTTACCCTACCATTTGGTCCAACTACTAGATAGACTTGAACATTTCCGTCAATTCCACCCTGAACGGCCTGAATTGGACATTGAGGTTGGACCTTTACCATTGGTATAAGTGCAGATGATGTTCCTTGTAGATTGCTCATGTCACCTAAAAAGGCTCCACTAAAATCAACGGGCACAGAAAAGTTTGGCAATTCTATGTCTAAATTTGGTCTTATAAGTTTTGTGTCTTGTTGAAGGTCTATATCAGGAGGTGGTGGAGGTCTTTTTTCAGGTTTTGGTCTATCTGGAATTTTTCTATCTCTCTCTAATAACGAGTCATCAGAATTAATTCTTATGAACTCTAAATAACTAATATCATCATCTTTCTTTTTATTAAAGACATCTGTAGTTATTAAATATTGCATAAGCAAAAAAATACAAAATGCTGCTACAAAAGATAATGCATAAGGATAATATTTTTCGTATTTACTAGTTATCATTTTTTGCTGCAATAGAGATATTAGTTACTCCGGCTAACCTAATTTGATCCATTGCTTCAACCAATAACCCAGACCTTGATCTTTGATCAGCTTGAATAATAACTGATCCCTCAGGATATTCAATTTTCAATCTTTCGATATTTGCACGAACTGCTTTGAGGTCAACTCGTCTTTTATCAATCCAAATTTCATCGTTTTCAGTTATCGCTACAAGAATATTTCCTTTCTCATCTCTTTCGGCAGTTTCAGCATTTGGTCTATTAACATCAACACCAGTTTCTTTTACAAAAGATGTTGTAACAATAAAAAATATTAGCATGATGAATACAATGTCCATCATAGGCGTTAAATCTAATGCAGCTTCTTCTTGAGCTTGCCTTCTTCTGCCATATCTTTTCATGACTTTATATTTTCCTTCATTAGTTCTCTTGCCTTTTCCTGGTATCTTTCAACTTTATTAGCTAGATCAAATTTAAAAAATAGGCCACTTAATGCAATTGTCATTCCAGCCATTGTTGGTATTGTAGCTTTTGCAACGCCTGTAGACATAGCTCTTGGATTACCAGTTCCTAGAACTGCAAGAACTTCAAATACTTCAATCATCCCATATACAGTTCCTAAAAGTCCTAACATGGGGCATAAACCAATTAAACCATCTAATAATTTTAGTTGTTGAGAGGCAGTTCTCTTGACATGAATAAGATATGATTCTTCAAATAAGTGAATATTATTTTTATTAATTACAACGCCATTAGAAAAATTATTAAAATCATCTTGAATCCAGTTTTTATTATTAAAAGAAGTCTTTAGATATTTAGAGAAAATAATAAACCATATAAATAACGTCACTAAAAATAAAATGTAAAGGACAGGCCCTCCTCTATCAAATAGATCAGTTAATCCAATCATTATTTAATTTTTTTTACTATGGTTACTGCAACAAATTCCTCAATTTCTTGAAGAATTTCAGAAACTTTTTCTGACAATAATGTATACATTGCTAATAAAGGCGCAGCAAATATTAAACCAAGCATTGTTGTAACAAGCGCTTGAGATATCCCACCTGCCATTTGTTTTGGGTCTCCTGTTCCAAAAACAGTTATAGCTTGAAATGTTTCAATCATACCTATAACAGTACCTAATAGACCAAGCAATGGTGCAACAGCGGCTAAGAACTTAATCCAATTAACACCCCAGCTTAAATTACCATTTACTGTTAATAATACTTCATCGCATTCTCTTTCAAAGGCATCAACATCATTTGAATTATCAGAAATTTCTTGAATCTTATTAAAGACATCTGAATTATCATTTGATTTAATAGCTTTTGAATATGTATAAAGTCTAAAGTATCTATAACCAGCAAAAATAAGTCCAATAGATCCAATTAAAACAATAATAAAACCTATTAACTTACCTTGAGCTATTCTTTCAAAGGTTGAGGGTTTATCAAGGTATAAAGAAAGTAAAAAACCTCTAGTTGGATCAATAGGAGCTACAGAATATTCATCATTTTTATAGTGTGATCTAAATTTTCTTAGAAGAGATCTGTCAGGTTGTTTTTGAAGAACTGAGAAAGCATTATTGGGAACATCAGTTTTAACAAATGACTTATTCTTAACCATATTAAAAGGTCCGTATCGAACAAGTTTTTCAGTTGTTATGTCACCATCAGAATTAATTACATTTGCATCAATTTCCTTCACTTCGCCAGATGATGCTATTTCATTTAAGTGAAGAACCCAAAGATCTTCTAAATTTTTAAGGTTGTGTACTTTAATTTGGCCTATCTCATTAAGAGCATTTGTTCGATTTGGATGTTCTGTAAAGTTGTAAGCTGATTCTGAATCTGCTTGAAGTTCTCCAGCCATCTGTCTAGCAACCCCAAATAATTCACCTAAAACACCAAGTTTAATATTTAATTCTGTTTCCAGTTCAGCTAATTTAAGTTCATTTTTTTCAAAAAGATCTTCTAATCTTTTATTTCTAGATTCTTCGTCAGCAAGTTGTTTTTTTGCTTTTGAAAGAAGAAATCTTCTATCTGCAACTTTCTTAATAAACTCATCAACTCGAGCAGTTTCACTTAAAGATAATTCATCACGATTTTTTTCAACTCTATTAATTAAGTCTTGAATTTTTTCAACTCTTTCAATATTAGGATCTACAGGCTCTTCTGAATCTTGAGCTCCAATGAATAAACTTATAAAAGAAAATATTATTAATAAGTAATTTTTCATTTTTCAACTCCTTGAATAGGAAGTTTTATAAAATCTGGTGGCGCTTGTTTAAAGGCTATCTTTAAAGCTGAATCTATGTCATCTGAGTATTTACCGCCTAGGTGAACCCAAGAGTTTGTATCTTTGCTCCAATACCCTGTTTCATTTCCATCAGGTGTCATGTAGTATAGATTCAATCTTCCTAATCTAAAAAATTCTGCAGCTAATACAACTCCTTCTATATTTATTGAACTTGAATAGGCTTCAATAGTTCTGCCATATTCATTCTCAATCTGATAGGCTTCATAAATTTTTCTAAATTTTTCAGCTGTTGAAAAATTGGCTTTATAAAGAATATCTTCTAATTCAATAAGTCTAGCCATTCGTTCATCAATTAAAAATGGAATATCAACTTCTATTAAATCTCTTAATGTAATTACCATCCTTTCTAATAATGGCAATACATATTTGTTAGTCTCATCAAGCTCTTGTATTTGTCTTTCAAAGTTGGCTATTTCTTCAGCCTGACTTATTGTAATTTTTTCAAGCTGATTATCGTATTTATTTAAAATCTCAAATTCAACAATAGTATCTTTATATTCATTGGTTAATTTCTTTGATTCGTCGTCTAACTTATCTATTTTTGCCTGAGATTTCTGAAGTTTTTTAATGGTTCCGGATTGAATCTCAATAGAATCGCTAACAAGGCTTTCTGGTTCATCTGGAACAATATTAGAATCTTGTTCTTGNGCAAAAACATTAATGGTTAATAAAAGTGTAAGTAATATATTTATTTCTTTTTTCATAATAAAAAATTGGGGCCTTGTATGAAGGCCCCGATATTATATAGTTTTTAAACTATTTTATGTAGATATATTAGAATCTATATGATGCGCTAATATAGATAGCACGACCAAAGATACTGTAATATCCTTGGTTAAAATATGGCCATCCATATGCACTGTCTTTCTCAGGCATTTTATCTTCGATATTAGTAATACTAGCTCTAACATCTAAATCAGCTGAGAAGTTATAACCTACTGAAAGGTTAGCTGTTATGAAAGGATCGCCCTTTTCACCATAATATTGTTCCATATGTCCAGTTCTGTCTAGATATAAAGATACTCTCCAGTCATCATATCTCCATAACGCTGTAGCGTTTTGCTGAGATCTTGGTTGATATATGTATGTATCTAAATAATCTATTTCTGCTGAAATATCATCAACTTTAAAGTTTCTACTAATGATATTTGAGTTATAAACAACAAATGAGAAATCACCAGCAGATTCAGTTGAGAATGAATATCTTAATGTTGTGTCAACACCTAGATACTCTTGCATGGTTTGGTTTCTGTTGAAAGTTGTTATTTCATTAATATCGCCAAGTCCATCTGAATCAAGTTCACCTGGATCATCACGAACAACGTTTGCTAATGTATCAGCACAATTTACAGATGAGAAATCTGCATCGTTATAGAAACTTTCAAAATCAGATGGGTCATCAGCTGTACAATATGCTTCACGAGCTGCTAGATTACTAACACTAACATTTGTTACAGCACCTTCAAGAACAACTTGGAAAGCATCAATTGTAAAAGATCCGCCTTCAGCATAATCCCAAACTAAACCAATTGAGTAGTTGTCGCCTTCTTCTGCATCTAGAAGAGGGTTACCTCTGAATTTACCTCTAATTGTGTATGAGTTATCACAAAGATTTGCATTTGAAACACCACTCTGATAACAGTCTCTATAGTCAGTCACTGTACTGAAGTATGAACTATTACCTGCAAATACATAATGCATGTCAGGTGCTCTAAAGCTCTCTGATACAGATCCTCTAACAAGAAGTTTATCATTTGGTCTATAAGCAAAATTAATCATAGCAGACTGCTTACGTCCAACAGTACTAGATACGTTATCGTACTCATCAGATCTGATAGCAGCTGTTACTTCGAATTTTGGAGTAACAGGTAATAAGAATTCTGCACCTACAGACAATCTATCCCTTTCACCGCCACCTTGTCTGGCAGATCCATTAATGAAGATAGGTACGCCTGGAGTTCCAAGGTCAGAATCTATTCTTCTTTGATCAGGTTTTAGTAAATAATCTTGTTCATGATATTCGACAGTAGCAGCAAATGCTATTGGTCCACCAGCTAACTGAGCATCAAGTTCACCAGTAACTTGATAGTCGATCATTGTTGAAGATGTTTCAGCTGCAGTAACTTCAGGTGCATTAAAGTTTGCTATATCTGCATTAGGAATAGGAGCAAAGGCTCTATCAGCAGCTAAACAGTTACTATATGTTGCGCCAGTATATGGGTCGACAATAGTATCAACACCACAAGGAGTATTTTGAGCTTCAGGTGTATCCATGAATGAATAGTAGAAATTAGCAATATCTAGATATGGAGCATATAAGAACGAATAACCAGCGTTATAATATAAGTCTCCTCTCCATTGATAGAAACCAGAGATATCTCCTGTATCACCTCTGTCTGCACCTGTTATGTAATCATAAACATCAGTTGTTAGAGGATTAGATTCATAAACAGAATTGTATTCTGTTGTGCTAATACCAGCTTGCCACTCAAAACCATTTTCATAAACACCGTTTAAACCAACGAATATGTCATATGTGTCTTCAGTGTAGTTAGATTCTCTTCTTGCATTTGGTCCAATTTGACCACCAAGAGTTCTAGTATATCTGTATAAACCAGCGTCATTAGGTCCCATAGCTCCAGAAGGAACATACTGAGAAGCAAATGCGCTATCTTGTCTTGTAGTAAATGCTGTTTCTGTCCATACATTTGATAGACTAAACCATCTTGAGAAACTATTGATATATGACTCTGATTCATAGTAGAAAGCTCTTGCACTAAGAACTACACCATTATCAAAATTGTAGTTATATGTTCCCATTACTGTGTATTCGTCTCTTTCGTTGATCATTGTTTGATTATCATCTGCATAATCTTGAACACAATATGAACCAGGTTGAGAATATGGAGGTGAAGTATAACCATAGTCTGCTTTATCCCATCTGAAACCTGTTGGATAGAATTCCTCACAAGTATATCCATTTGAAGATACTGCATCCCATCCATACTCACCAGCACCTCTAGGAGTGCTATCACGTCCACCAGCACTAACTAGTGACGCAAGTACATCTGCAAAAACTGCATCTGATCTGTATAGGGGATCATTCGGATCTGACCAGATTGGGTTGTCAGACCAACTTCTAAAACCTTCTCTGTCATGGTAATACATAGGATCAATATGATACATATTTGCACCAACAGTCCAACTATGATTTCCACTAAAACCACCTGTAGTAAAAGTTAAATCAAAAATATTGTCGCCACCATGTTCTGTTTGGCCTGCAAATACATCTAATTCGTTATACTCTTTACCAGTTGTTGTAATAATATTAACAACACCTGTAACAGCATCTGAACCATAAATAGCAGATGAACCTGAAGTTGCAATCTCGATTCTATCAATCAAACCTGAAGGTATTGTTCCTGTGTTAACGAAGTTAGAAGAGTTATTATACGGGAATGGATAATCAGCCATTCTTCTTCCATTAACAAGAACTAGAACCCTTCCAGGTCCAAATCTTCTTAAATCTAACTCAGAAGCATTTGGTGTAAAGGTATTAACAAGTTGTTCGTTTTGTGTCTGAGCACTTGCAATTGGTAAGCTTTGTAGCGCCTCAGTCAAATTTCTGTAGCCATTGTCCTTCATATCTTGTTTTGTAATAACAATTAATGGAGTAGCTCCTTCAACCTGACTTCTTTTAATTCTTGAGCCGGTAACTGTAACTTTTTCTAAAGTTACGACACCATCTTCAGACTCAACAGGCTCACTAGAGTCTTCACTCTCAGCAGGCTCACTATCATCAGAACTATCAGACGAAGGTGCTGATTCAACAGTTTCTTCTGCTACATCAGCTGGTTCTTCATTAACAACATCATCACCAGGATTATCAGCTGATAATACTAATGAAAAAGCTAAAAATGAAAATAAAAATAAGTTTTTAATTTCTTTAATCATAAAAATATCCCCGTAATACGACTATTTAATCCCCTAAAGTACTATATTTTAAGCAAAAAACATAGTTTTTTTTGCACATTTTTAAGTTATTCGTATATAAAAAATTATTATTAAATTAATAACTCATTATATAAATGTTATGTAATAATAAACCTCTTACAATTTTCAATGTAATAACAAAAGGTAATTTTATGATAAACAAGAAGCTTTTAACCTATGCATTTTCTTTTATAGCGTTGATTTTATCCAGTAATATTGATGCTGCTGAGCGTATTCCTGCTAAATTATTCGCCTGCTACTCAAATTACAATAGCATGCAAATGTCACCCAATGGCCAATATATAGCGATTGTTAGCAATCCAAGAAATAACAAATGTGATATTGAAACTGATCTACAAAAATATGTTGAAGACGATTACAGAGGTGGAAGATTAACCTTATACAATACAAATAACGGCTCTACAACAACATTAACATCTGGAAAAGGAAATAGTAGTGTTGGCTCAGTAAGGTGGGTTTCTGATGAAAGAATTATATTTACCACTGAACCTACTAACTCATCGGCTAAATCTCTTGCAGCTTATGCATTATGGGGCATGAACATAGATGGTTCTAAAAAAAGAAGTTTGTATGAATTTAAAACAGCTCAAGGAATGCTAGCTAGCCCAAAACTAACAAGCCTGCTTCCAGATGATCCAAGTAACGTAATGGTAAAAATTAATGAAAGAAGAGGATCTGTTGATGATTATTACAAAATGAATATTTTTACAGGTTCTAAACGAAGGGTTGCCATGGGGCCAGATATTGATAAAGAAGAGTGGTTATCTAATGTAATTGAAAAATCAGATGGCACCCCTCTTGCGGCAATTTCAAATGTTGACGATATGTGGAGAATATGGAGATATGTGCCTGAAAGCGATACATGGGAAATTCACTTCACTAATAAATGTCAAACTCCAACCTTCTTTCCTTTAAGTGGATATGATGATAAATGGTTGGTAGCTGGACAAGACGTATCAAAATCAAATTCATTTAATAAAGATAATGATAGAAGTAAACTTTTCTTATACGACCCGAATGATAAATCATTTGATCTTCTATTTGAGGACCCTATATATGATGTTGCCGGGCCAGTTGGTGGCTGCAGAACAGCAAGCGGTGGTGCAGCAATTGATGAAAAAACTAACGAATTGGTATTCGTAAGTTATTATGCAGAAGAGCCAAAACGAATATTTTTTGATGAAGAAGCTCAGGATAGTAACGATAGATTAGAGGGTGCTTTTCCTGGCCAGGTTGTTAGGCCAATAACATGGAGCAAGGATAGAACAAAAATGGTTGTATCTGTTAGTAGTTCTTCGAATCCTGGAGATTACTATTATTATGATAAAGAAAATAATATTCTTTCTTTCTTGTGGGATAGTAATCCATGGTTAGATAGATCTCTTTTAGTTGAAAAAAAGCCAATTAAATATATTGCCAGAGACGGTCTTGTTATTCATGGTTATCTTACATTGCCAAAAAATTCTGACGGGAAAAATCTTCCTGTTGTTGTTCATCCTCATGGAGGCCCAAATGCAAGGGATACCATGGGATTTGACCCAGATGTTCAATTTATGGCTAATAGAGGTTATGCAGTATTCCAGCCTAACTTTAGAGGTTCAACTGGTTATGGAGCATATCATTATATTTCTGCAAATAAACAGTTTGGTAAAACTATGCAGGATGACATTACAGATGGAGTATATTATTTAATAGAGCAAGGGATTGCTGATCCGGATAGAGTTGCTATATTTGGCGGAAGTTATGGTGGATATGCAACTATGGCAGGNTTGACATTTACACCCGACCTATATGCTGCTGGCATAAATTTTGTAGGCGTGGTTGATTTAGAACTTTTACAAGAAGATTCTAATAGAAATTCAAGAAGATTTGGTGGTTTCTATGATGAGTTAAGNCTTGAATGGGGTGATCCTGATGACCCAGAAGACATGAAATATATAATTGAAACCTCTCCGCTTAGACAGGCGCATAACATAAAAGCTCCTGTTCTAATTATGCATGGTGCTCAAGATTCTAATGTTCGACTAGTCCATGCTAGAAAACTTGCTGATAAGTTAGATAGCCTCGGAAAAGAATATGAGTGGTACGTCGAGCCGTATGAAGGTCATGGATTTCGTGGAGAACAATCGCGATTAAATATGTATGGAAAAATTGAAGAGTTTCTAGGCAAGCATTTGAATAACTAGCTTAAGAACTAAAAAGCTTCGATTGAGGTTTGGCTTTTACCAAGTATCAGACCATGAATGTCGTATGTACCTTCGTAAGTATTAACAGCTTCAAGATTCATACAATGTCTGATGACGTGATACTCATCACTAATTCCGTTGCCTCCATGAATGTCACGAGATGACCTTGCAATATCCAAAGCCTTTTGACAGTTATTTCGTTTTAATAAAGAAATCATTTCTGGCTTCATTTTACCTTCGTCAATAAGCCTTCCCANCCTTAATACTGATTGAAGTCCAAGGGTTATTTCCGTTTGCATATCAGCAAGTTTCTTTTGTATTAATTGCTTTGATGCTAAAGGTTTTCCAAATTGTTCTCTTTCAAGAGAATATTCCAATGCAGCATTCCAACAAAATTCTGCAGCGCCCATTGCCCCCCATGCNATTCCATANCTAGCCATATTTAGACATGAGAAAGGTCCTCTGAAACTTTGGACTTCAGGGAGAATTTTNTCTTTAGGTACAAATACATTATCAAGAAAGATTTGTCCTGTTACTGATGCTCTCAAAGCAAATTTTCCATCAATAGTTGGAGTAGACAAACCTTCGGAGTCTCTTTCTACAATAAAACCTCTCAATACNCCCTGCTCGTCTTTAGCCCATATGACCAATACATCTGCAATTGGTGAATTTGTAATCCAAGTTTTTGAACCATTTAATATGTATCCATCGTCCTTTTCTTTAGCATTTGTTTTCATTGAAGCTGGGTCTGAACCTGCATCAGATTCTGTTAAACCAAAACACCCTATCAAATCACCCTTAGCCATTTGAGGTAAGTAGTGTTCTTTTTGTTCATCTGAACCAAACTTATATATTGCATGCATTGCCAATGAAGTCTGTACACTAAATGCAGACCTATAGCTAGAATCTACCATCTCGATTTCCCTTGCAATTAAGCCGTAAGATACATAATTAGTTCCGGCACATCCATAACCTTGAATTGGAGCNCCCAANAAACCCATTGANGCCATTTCTTTATATATACCNCTATCAAANATTTCNTTTCTATTNGCNTCNGTAATTCTTGGTAANAGTTCNTTTTGACAATAATCTCTTGCAGATTTTTGGATTATTGACTCTTCATCTGTTAANTGTTCATCAAAAAGTAAGATATCTTGTGTTTTCATAATTGCTCAAAGTTTTTCGATTCTAATAATACCAAATCTTGGCATCGAGAACATAATAGAATTTTGTTTTAAAGTTGATTCTGTAATTTCAATCATTCTATTNGAGTTTCCACAAATAATTATAAGCGGTAACTTAGTTTGATGTTGGTATATNAAATCAATTACTTCATCTGGAACATCTATGTGCCTTAAGCCATGAAGATCAAGGTGTGTTATTCCNTGTTCTTGAAAAACTTTCATAAACAAAAATTCTGGTTATAGATATATAATCATTATATGGCAAAACTTCATTTCTTTTATTCAACAATGAATGCAGGTAAATCAACTGCCCTTCTTCAATCTAATCATAATTACATTGAAAGTGATCTTAATACATTGTTATTTATACCAAAGCCTATTGGAGATAAATCAAATGGAAAAATTATTTCAAGAATAGGCCTTGAAGCAGATGCNNTAATAGTANATCANNCCTATGATTTTTTTAATGAAATAAAAAAATTAGAGTTTACAAATATAAACTGCATATTTGTTGATGAAGCACAATTTTTATCATCTAAACANGTNCAAGGTTTGGGCGAAATAGCAGATGAGCTAAATATTCCTGTTATGTGCTATGGAATAAGAACAGATTTTCAAGGANAATTATTTGAAGGCAGTNCCGAACTTTTAGCTATAGCAGATAATTTAAATGAACTTAAAACTATTTGTAGCGAATGTGATAAAAAAGCCACTATGGTTATAAGACTAGATCAAAATGGAAATATAATTTTACGAGGTGAAAAGATTTTGGTTGGAGGAAATGATATTTATAAAACAGTGTGCAGAAAACATTTCAGAAAACTTACAAATTTAATCTAATATTTATTAAATAATTATGGAATATATAAATAAAAAATTTTTGTTAAATAAAAGGCCTGTGGGTATGCCAGAAGATAATTGCTGGAAGTTAATCGATGAGAAAATAGATTCCTTAAATAAGGGTGAGATATTGATAGAAGTTAAATTTTTATCAATCGATCCATATATGAGAGGAAGAATGAATGATGGTGTTTCTTATGCTGCTCCAGCGAAGATAGGAGAACCAATGACAGGTGAAACTGTTGGTGAAGTGGTAGATAGCAAATCTAGTTTATATGAAATTGGAGAAGTCGTTTGTATTCATAAAGGTTGGCAGACTTATATAAAAGCCAAAGATACTGATCCATCAATATATAAAGTTCCGTTGTCAACGATTCCCATGTCTTCATACTTGGGAGCTGTTGGAATGCCTGGCAGAACAGCATTTTTTGGTCTTAATAGAGTAGGAAAACCAAAAGAAAAAGAAACCGTTGTAGTATCTGCAGCTTCTGGTGCAGTAGGCTCAGTAGTTGGACAACTAGCATTAATGCATGGCTGCCATGTAATTGGAGTAGCTGGAGGGCAATCTAAATGTGAATTCGTTAAAGAAACATTAGGATTCCATGAATGCGTAGATTACAAATCTGAAAATTTTAAAACTGATTTAAAAAATGTTTGTTCTAACGGTATTGATATATATTTTGAAAATGTTGGTGGCCCAGTTACTAAAGAGGTTTCGTATCTTTTGAATCAAGATGCTCGAGTTCCTATTTGTGGTTTTATTTCACAATATAACGAAAAAGATATGCTCAATAGTGATACGCCATTTAAGATTCTTAGCAAGCTTGAAAACAAGCCCTTTCATAGATTTTTCGTTGTAACAGAGTGGATGGATGAGTGGCAAAATGCAACAAGGATTTTATCTAATCATGTAGCAAAAGGTGAAATTAAATATAAAGAAACTATTACAGAGGGTTTTGAAAATGCGCCTCAAGCATTGAGAGATGTTTTAACAGGTAAAAATTTTGGAAAGCAGATTATAAAGATCTAACTTATCTCGATTTCTCCTTTCATATACAATTTGGCATTCCCTGCAATTAAAACTCTGCTCTCAATATTTTTACAATAAAGCTCGCCGCCTCTTGCAGAGACTTGTTTGGCATGTAATGTATTTTTATTTAGTTTTTCTGCCCAATAAGGTATCAAGCTCGTATGAGCAGAACCAGTTACAGGATCTTCATTGATTCCATATTTAGGACAAAAATACCTAGAAACAAAATCAAATTCTTCACTTATAGAGGATACGATTAGACCCTGGCCATCTAGATTAATTAACATATCAAAATTTGGTTTCATATCCTTAAGGATATTTTCATCTTCGTAAACTGCAAACATGTTTATATCACCAAGATATGTTTCAATTGGTTTTATACCTGTTACTGAAGCAACTTTATCAACCTCATCAACTTTTTTTAGATTGTCTTTAGGAAAATTAAGCTCATAGATGTCATTAATTTTATTTACTTTTAACTCACCACTTGCTGATTGAAAAATAATTTCTGTTTCGTCTTTATTAATAAATTTAAAATAAACAAAAGCTGAAGCCAGAGTTGCGTGACCACATAAGTTAACTTCAGTAGTTGGTGAAAACCATCTAATAGTATTGTTATTATCTAAATTTATAAATGCTGTTTCAGACAAATTATTTTCTGCCGCAATTTTTTGCATTAAGTTTTCGTCCTCTAGATTTGAAAAAATAACAGCAGCTGGATTTCCAGAAAATTGATCTTTTGTGAAAGCGTCGATGTAAAAAATTTCTAGTTTCATATTCTTAATTTTGAAAAATTAATTAATTTAAATATGATCTTTAAGCTCATCTAATGATCTTTGAAGTATGTCGAATATCTCATCAATTTATTGTTCACTAATTATAAACTAAGGCCATAATTTAAAATAATTATTTACTTAATATAAATTATATATATAATATAATATTCACATAAATTATATATCATGCAGCTATTAGACAAACTCAGTAAGGAAAATATCTCTGATGCATTCGCGTTATCAATGACAAAATTTTTTAGATTTACTGCGGATACATTTTTTGCTAAAAGATATGGTCATAGAGCGGTTGTGTTAGAAACCGTTGCTGGTGTTCCTGGAATGGTTGCAGGTGTTTGGATGCACTTTAAAAGCTTAAGAGTTATGAAAGCCGGATATGGAGAGCAAATAAGAGAGATGCTAGCAGAAGCAGAAAATGAAAGAATGCATTTAATGTTTTTTATTGAGATAGCAAAACCTAATTTTTTTGAAAGGTTGGTTGTACTTTGCGCTCAAATTGTTTTCGGACTTTTTTATTTATTCATGTATGTATTTTTTACTAGAACTGCTCACAGAATGATTGGTTATTTTGAAGATGAGGCAGTTAAAAGTTATACAGAATACTTAGAGCTAGTTGAAAGTGGAAAAGTTAAAAATATTCCAGCGCCCAAGTTAGCTATTAGCTATTACAAGCTTGGATCAGATTCAAAATTAAGCGACTTAATAAGATGTGTTAGAGCTGATGAAGAACACCACAGTGAGACCAATCATAATTACGCTGATAGGTTATAAGACTATATCGTAAAAATCTTCGACAGTTTCCTTGGCAATTTTTTGAAGAAAAGTTCTGTCTTCTTTGCTTACTCTATCAAAGTAGGAATAGTTAATGTTTAGCGGTGATAGGTTTGTGATGCTAGCATAAACTACACATGAAGCTAGATAAGTACCTAACAAATTAGGATGAGTTCCATCGTAGTCTTTATGTAAATTAATATTTGGGTTCTCCTGATAAGCATTCTCAAATGCAATTCCAACTGGAATAACAAGAGCATTATTTTTATTTCCAGCTTCGATATACATTTTTTTTATATTATTAATCATTTCAGAATCTACATCTTCATGAGGTTCAACATATGCATGAATCATATATAAAGCTGGTTCTGCCCCCTTCTTCTTGATTTTTTCAATTATTTTTGTAACTTCTATATCAAATATTTTTCTATCATTTTTTGATAGCACTTCTCCGCTGCCACCCTGAAATATTACGAGTTCAAAAGGTTTATTAGCGCCTATATTCTTATGGTTTAAAGGATAGTCTATATTGTGATGTGACGTTCTAGACCCACTGATAGTTACAGATTTGTAGTTTGACCTCTCAATTTCAAATCCATATGCCTCTTCAAGCATTCGCCTAACATGATTATGAAGACTGTCATTGTAATATAAGTAACTATTTCCAATATATAAAATTCTCTCAGGTTTTTTGTTTTTTAAACTAGTAATTTCAACATCTAGTGCAGATATAGTATTAAAATAAATAACTAATAATAGTAAGGTATATTTCATAGAGAAATTTTAACTCAGCAAAAACAATATAGGATAAAAATATTTTAATCATGCATAAAGATATCGTTGTTATTGGTGCTGGTATATCTGGTATAGCTGCAGGATATAATCTTAAAAAATCATGTCCTAATAAATCATTCTCAATATTAGAAGGCAGAAATAGTATTGGTGGTACATGGGATTTATTTAAATATCCGGGCATACGGTCTGACTCAGATATGCATACTCTTGGATTCAGGTTTAAGCCATGGATTCATGATAAGTCTATTGCTGATGGTCCTTCTATAATGGAATATCTCCATGAAACTATAGATGAATACAAACTCAAAGATAACATTTCACTAAATCATAAAGTTACAAAAGCTAATTGGTGCTCTAAAAATTCTAATTGGGAGTTAAAAGTTAAAGTAGATGATGTTGAAGAAGATATGACATGTAATTTTCTATTTCTTTGTGGTGGATACTACAGTTACACACAACCCCATATGCCATATTTCAAAAACCAAGAAAATTTTCAAGGGCAAATAATTCACCCTCAGTTTTGGGATGAATCCCTTGATTATGAAAACAAGAAAATTGTAGTAATTGGAAGTGGAGCAACAGCGGTAACAATTGTTCCAGCAATAGCAAAAAAAGCAGATCATGTTGTAATGCTTCAAAGGTCACCAACTTATGTTGTTTCAGGTCCTAGCGAAGATGCATTAAATAAATTTTTAAGAAAAATCCTTCCAGTTAAACTTACTTACTTTTTGATTAGATGGAAAAATATACTCTATCAAAGTTTTACTTTCTTTATGGCAAGAAAGTATCCTGAAAGAACTAAAAATAAAATACTAGAGTTAGCTAAAAATGAGCTCGGTCCAGATTATGATATTAATAAACATCTTACTCCTTCATATAAACCATGGGACCAAAGGATTTGCCTAGTTCCTGATAGTGATCTATTTGAGGCAATAAATGATAAAAAAGCCTCAATTGTTACTGACACAATTAAGGAATTTCAAACTAATGGAGTTCTTTTAAATTCTGGTGAAAAAATTGAGGCTGATGTAATTATTACTGCTACTGGAATCGAATTGAATGCCTTAAATGATATTAATGTTTCTATTGATGATGTAAAAGTAAATCCAAATGAAAGGCTTACTTATAAAGGAATGATGTTAAGTGGAGTTCCAAACTTTGCAATTTCGTTTGGTTATGTGAATGCTTCATGGACATTACGTGCAGACCTTACTTGTGAATATGTTTGTAGGCTGATTAATTTGATGGACAAAAAAGATGCTAGTTGTTGTGAACCGATTGATGACAAAAACGCTTATGGAGATGATGAGTTAATTGATTTTACATCGGGATATGTTCAAAGAGGACTTAATCAAATGCCTAAACAAGGCAATAAAGCTCCATGGAAAAATTATCAAAATTATCTTAAGGATATTTTTGCAGTAAGGCTGTTTTCAATAAAAGATTCCAACCTAAACTTTTATAATTCGAAAAAAAATTGAGATTAATATTTATGAAAAAAACAATGACAAAAATTTCGACATTGATTATAGGAATAGTTATTAGTGGTATTGTTTATTTATCCCTATGGTCAATATTTAAATACTTTGGAATCGTAAATTAGCAACTTATATTAAAATCTTAGATTTCAGATAAGTTATATTTATTCTGGTTTAATTGATGGATCTATTAGGTCTAGGGTGACTGAAATGATATTTTCATCAAATTTAAAATTTTGTATTTTTGAATCCAATTCCGTTAGGTTTTTGGGCTTGAAAACTCCCATACTAATATCAGATAAACTTGTGACAAAGGTTATATCATTCATCACTGCAAAATTTTCAAAATCAGGCATTTCAGTAAATTCAATAATAAAAGATCCATCAAATAAAAAAGGTTTATTTCTTAAATCTTTAACTTGAATATATTCACCAGATCTAAGTATTAAATTTGATGAATTTTGATCAAATATAGTTGACTCTTCTTCTTTCATATCTGATCTATAGATAATTTCGTTATCAATATTATATTTTTTAGTGAAATCTAACTGAACTCCAAAAAGTGGGTCTTTTTTAAGCGCATCTTTTTGTGATAGCGGAACAACAACAAAATTTTCAATGATTGCTTTATTCACAGCAACAGGTTTTTTTTCAGCATATGATGTGGTAGCAAATAGAGTTATTAGCAATAAAAAAATGTTTTTTGTATTAAGTCTAATTTCCATAAACTTCTATCCCCCACTGAATAAGTGTTCCAGAATCTTCTTGATAAAAATCACTGAGGCCAATTGTCCAGGTACCCTCAATAGATTCACCATACAACGCACTTACCCCTATATCAAAAAGAGCGCTTCCTGTATCTGTTACATTGGTTTGTGCTTGCATAATATTTATTTCTGTTCCATCTGGAGATAATAATCTCACTCCAACATCAAATGGATAAGTATGGGTAAATTGTAATGAAACTCTTACAAATTCAACATTATTATTTGAACCTGATGGACTTGTAACAGCTAAAGAACTTGTTATTGTTTCTCCATCTGTAAAATCTATATTAACTTCACCGCTTCCGATGTAACCTGTTGAAACAAAGCTTCCTAAACTATTAGCGGTGTATTCTTTTGCTGATGCAACTGCTGCAGCAGCATTAACCTTGCCAAAGCCATACCAGTTATGGAATTCATAACCTGCACTATTAGTTTCCCACTCATATTGAGCTATTCCATTTTCACCATTTTCATCATCACCTAAAGTAACTCTTCTTAATGGGTCTATTTTATCTGATGTGTTAGCAAATATATGTTTTACATCTCTCCAAGTAAGGTCTGGGTTAGCTTCAAGCATTAGTGCTACAACACCTGCAACAGTCGGTGCAGCAGAGGATGTTCCACCAAAATCTGAAACATAGTTACATGAAGGATTTTCTGCATTATCTCCACTATTAAATTCATTATAGTTAGAACCAGATCCAACAGCTACGCCCGTTTGAACATAGCCTCTGTTGCAAGTAGATTTGTCTACTGTCATCATAGCTGGTTTATTTCCACGAGCTGAATTAAAGCCAGAATAAGCAGTATTAGTTCCATCTTCACCACCAAAACCTGATACCCATATACCCGGCCCAGTTGTGGAATATGAAGATTTTAATCCTTCAGCATTTAGGGCAGCCACAATAATCGAATAAGGTATATTTTTTTCTTTATCAACAATAAGCTCAGTACAGGTGTAATCTGTTCCACAATAGTCTCCAGATCCAGTATCAAAACCATTACCAGCTGATTTTGTATAAATAGCTCCTTTGCCATCTCTTAGGTTTGTTATTCCATTGATATATGCGGACTCAAGAGAAGATGAAATGATTGAATCAGGAGAATAGAAACCGCTAGAAGCAAGACCATAGCTCATGTTNTAAATATCAGCTAATACGTTTCCAGGAGGATTTACTCCAAGNGATTGACTTTCTGCAACAGTTGATTGGTCTTTTAAATAGTTNTATCCAATGATAGAAGCATTTGGTGCTATACCTCTTGTACCAAGATTATTCCAACCTTTTGCAGCCATGAGNCCAGCTACAGCTGTACCATGACCACCNCTAGAATTTTGNTCNGTCGGATTATTGCTTGAATTTACAAAATCCCAGGAACCATCGATAACGTTATCAANNAAATCCTCATGAGCAATTTCAAGGTCTTCATCAATAATTGCTATTTTTACTCCACTACCTGTTATTCCATCATTAATAACACTATCTACATTTAGATCTTCGCCAGCTATTCCNCCATTNGTAGCAAAGTTNGTTTGNCCAGTGTTATCTAAATGCCATACATAAGGATAAAGTGGGTCTGTGTTTATATCTATTGAAACAGTAGCAGTNTCAGANTCTACAGATCCATCATTAACTTTAAATGTAAAGCTTTCTGATTGACCATTTTTTGTAGTATCTAATGGTTCATAAGTTATTGATGCGTCAGTATTGGTATTAGTAAGCGTTGCAGTGCCNCCCATACCAGAATGAACATCGCAGTAGTAATAAATTGTAGTTGGGGTGCTNCCAGTAATTTCTATGGTAGTAGACCCTGCTGATGTTGTAACACCATCTGTATATTGACTTCCTCTCCCATGAGTTCCATCAGAAGTTCTTGAGAATCTTAATGGGTGCTCAACTGGATGAGTGAATGTATATGTTGTTCCAACAGTTAAATTAATAGATTTTCTTAATGTACCATCTATGACATATGCAAAACCTGCGCCTGAGTTAACAGAAACCTCAATTGTTTTTGTTTTTTCTTGATTTGTAAATGAAGCAGTTCCATAAGTTCCATTAGACTCTATAGAGTATGTTAACGTGTCACCATCTTCGTCAGAAGCNGATAATGTTAGTGTTTTACTAGTTTCTGGATACATGTTGAATGTAAGGCTTGAATCTGAAACAACAGGCAGATCATTAACATCATTAATGCTTATTGTGATATCTTGCGTAGTTGTATTGGTTCCATCTGCAGCATTTGCCGTAATTGAATAAGAGTTTTTAGATTCATAATTNGGTGCTGTATTAAATGTCAGGACTCCGGAATCAGATATAGCAAGAGCACTTGCATCAGTTCCACTTAAAGAATATGAAATAGTTGCACCTTCTGGATCTGATGCGGAAACAGTATCNACAGAAGATTGATTTTCATTCGCATTAAACGTGCTGGAAGTAGTAAAGATTGGNGCTTCGTTAACGTCTGTAATATTAATATTTACNTCTTGTGAAGTTGTAAACCCTCCATCCAATACATCAATNACAACTACATATGAATTNTTAGTTTCATAATCTGGAGCTGTGTTAAATGTAACGACACCACTAGTGTTAACTATAGAGANGTCATCTTTGTCTGCACCACCGGAAATNNTAAACGTTAANGANTCACCATCAGCGTCNGTAGCTGTNGCAGTAAANGCAGATGTTTGATTTTCAGATGCATTTAAGCTTGTAGCTGCAGTATAAACTGGTGCATTGTCGTTGAGATTATTNACATTTACTGTNATNGATTGNTNNGTTGTTNTTTCACTATCAGATGCAGTAATTACTGCTGTAAANGATTGAACNGACTCNTAATCAGGNGCAGAAANAAAAGTTAGGACTCCATCAGAAGTTATAGCNAAATCTGAACCAGAAATTGTAAAAGTTACCGTATCTCCATCNGCATCNGTTGCNGTAATAGTTGCAATTCCAGTCTGATTTTCATCANCATTTAANGTTGCGGATGATGTNAATACTGGATNNTTNTCATTTAAATTAATTACTTGAACGGTGATGTCTTGNGTTGNAGANTTAATACCATCAGTGGCNGTAACAGTTGCACTATATGAGGTCTCGGNTTCATAGTCAGGCGATGCANCAAANGTNAGGACCCCTGCTGCTGTAATTTCTAATTCNGACCCAGATACAGTAAACGTTATATCGTCNCCNTCAACATCAGTAGCAGTNACAGTTCCGATAGAAGTTTGATTCTCATCTCCACTTAGTGATGNGCTAGAAGTAAANACTGGTGCAACATCATTAACATTAGTTACATTTACTATAATATCTTGAGTATTAGAGTTAATACCATCGCTGGCAGTTATTGTTGCGGTATATGTTGTCTTGGTCTCGTAGTCAGGTGGCGCAATAAAAGTAAGAACTCCAGATGAAGTAATTTCTAGCTCTGAACCTGATACAGTGAAAGTCACATCATCACCCTCAGCGTCAGTTGCAGTAACAGTTCCAATAGAAGATTGATTTTCAACAGCACTAAATATTGCATTAGAAGTAAAGTCTGGTGCTACATCATTTATATTAGTTACATTAACGGTAAAATCTTTAGTATGTGAATAAATTCCATCGGTTACAGTTACACGAACTCTATAATTATTTCCTGTATTGTAATCTTGTGGATTTTCCCAATCAGGCGGGCTAATAAAAGATAAAAGTCCAGATTTAGAATCAATATTCATTAAATCAGCATCCCTGTTGTTACCAATCTCAGTCATAGATTCTATGGAAAAAGTATAATCAGTAGTATCAGCAGATGTTACATTATCAGCATCTGTTACAACAATCGTGCCAATGGTTGTTTGATTTTCAGGTATTGTGAATATTGCATCTGATGTTATAACTGGTGCGTTGTCATTAACATTAGTTACATTAACTGTAATGTCTTGGGTTGCTGAATTATTTTCTGTATCTGTAACAGTTATAGTTGCAGCATATGAAGATTTCGTCTCATAGTCAGGTGCTGATACAAAAGTTAAAACTCCTTCGGCTGTAATCAATATTTCATTGCTTGAGGTAGAGAAGCTAAAGCTGTCTTCTTCAGGATCAGATGCAGTCACTGTTCCAATGGATGTTTGATTCTCTGCCGCATTAAATATTTTTTCAGAAGTAAAAATAGGTGCAGCATCATTTACATCAATTATTGAAATAGTGATTTCTTTTGTGACTGTCTCAGTTCCATCAGTTAATGAAAGAACAATAGAGTATGAAGTTTTAGTTTCATAATCTGGTGGTTCTTTAAAAGTTAAGGCATTGTCTGTAGAAAGATTGAAGCTATCAGCATCAGTTCCTTCGATAGTTAACGTGAGGTTATCTTCGTCAACGTCCGAAATATTTACTGTAGCAACATCTGTTTCATTTTCTTTTACTTCTATTGTTGATGCTATATCAATTGATGGCGCATCATTAACTGCTTCGACCACTACAGTTACATTTGTGCTGGAAGTTTTTTCACCCTGAGTAATGGTATATGAGAAAGTGTCAGTACCATTATAATCAGCGTCAGGTGAATAAGTGACTATGTTATTTACAACCACGGTTGATCCATTTGAGCCGCTTGTTACTGATAAATTAAATGGAGAGGATGTAACGTAAGAATCATTAAGTAAGATGTTGATGTCTATATCTGTATCCTCAGAGGTTGAAGCAGTATCTGGTATTGCAGTAATATCAGGCACTATTTCATCTGCATCTATACTCTGGTCTTGAGCTATATAATTTAAAAGGTCTTCGGTATAACTAGTTACTGTTTCAGCTGAAGCAGTACCATTCGCAATATTTTGGATGTCGGTCTGAAGTGTTGAAAGTCCAAATCGAATAATTGAGGTAGTAACATCATCCGAAGGTTTTACTTGAATAATGGGCAACATGCCTGATAGAGCTTTTTTAATATTTGCTTTAGCATTCTCAGTAATCGTAAGGCTTTTAGCTGTGATTAAATTTTCTAAAACATTAGTAACAAAAGCTTCTGTTTCTATATCTACTTTAGTTCCTGTTGCAGTAAATTCTTTTTCTATCTCTTCAGTTATGGCCTTGAAATAATCTTGCGTGGTTTCACTTGTTGTATTTAGATTATTTGTAATATTTTGCAAAGCAAAAGCTAAAACAGTAAGTTGGTTTCCTTTTTCATATAAATTATCGTTGATTCCGCCATCGCCTTTATTAGCAACTGGGTCAAAAGTAAAAACATCAATAGATGCATCAATTCCAAGTGCTGAATTTATTAAAGAGGCATCTGCCATAAAAGCTGCCACAGATGTAACAGGTGTAACTGCTTTAAAATCTGAATGACCAGTAAGTTTGTGAGTAATTAAAAGATTATCTAAAAGTGTTTGCGAATCTAAGTCTGTACCACCAATAGATACCAAATTACCATTTGAATATCTAATAGTAAATTTACCATCATTGTCTGAAGTTGTGGAAGACTCACTTGATTCACACATCCAATTGCTATTCTCATCAATACAAACTTCTGCTCCTGATATGTATCCATCTACAACCACACCATCTGTATTTCTGTATGCTTCAACTGAAACAGATGCTGACCTATCACCACCAGCACCAGAACATGTAATTGAATAAGAATTAGTCCCAGCTGTTGAAACAGTTACCGTTTCAGATCCAGATGTAGATGTAGAAGATGTCCAACCTGCAGAACAAGAAGAGGCGTTTGTTGCAGACCAAGTTAAAGTCGAAGTGTCATTTAAAAGTACTGATGTTGGTTCAGCAGTCAAACTCACAGATGGAGCTGGAGTTGGTGGAGTACTCGAACCGCCACCGCCACCACCGCCGCCCCCGCAGGATGCAACAAATGTGATAACAATTAATGTGCTAAGTACTTTTTTCATTAACAGTATTAAGTTAACGTATTTAGAGATTAATTCAAGAGAAATAATACTTAAAAAGGAGTTATTTAATGGTGGAGCTACGCGGGATCGAACCGCGGACCTCTTGAATGCCATTCAAGCGCTCTCCCAGCTGAGCTATAGCCCCAAAGTTCAGATATTTTAACTAACTATAACTTTAAGTAAATTATTTATTTAAATTTTATAACTTGGCCAGGTTTTATAGATTGAAATTTAACATTATTTGAATTTATAGCTGCTTTTTTTAATCTTTTAGGTGGTTCAAGTGTATCCTCATCAGTTAATACAAAAGTCCCCCAATGCATTCCAAAGGAATACTCAGATTCTAAATCAAGCATAATTTTTACAGCATCTTCAGGATTAACATGACTGTTTTGCATAAACCATTCAGGGTCATATGCACCAATTGGGATAAACGCATACTTTGGTGAACCAAGCCTGTTCTTTGTATCTATAAAATCATTTGAATATCCAGTATCACCAGCATGATATAGAGAATAATCATTAAATTTCATATACCAACCACCCCATAAACTTTTATTTCTATCAAATAAACCTCTTTTTGACCAATGCTGAACTGGAGTAAATGTAAATGTTACATCTTTAGTTTCGTATGATTCCCACCAATTAAACTGATATGCATTTTCTATTTTCTTTCGCTCTAATAATTTCAGATCGCCAGCAGGTACTAAAAATATTACATCTGGATAATGATTAGAAATTTTTACCAATGAATCTATGTCTAAATGATCATAGTGATTATGGCTAATGGTCACATAATCGATATTAGGAATATCTTTTAAATAGATAGCAGGAGGTATTAATCTTTTAGGGCCAATGTTTTTAAATGGAGATGCCCTTTCAGAGAAAATAGGGTCTGTTAATATCGTAATACCATTTTTTTTTATTAAAAATGATGAGTGACCTATCCATATAAAGTAATTATCAGCTTCTTCAAGGTTTATATTTTTCCATTCATCAGATAAATCTATGATAGAAATTTCAGGGTCCTTACTATTCCTTTGCCATTGAAGAAGTTCGCGAAATGATTTATTGAGTTCTTCTCCATTTGAGTTCTTATAGTTTGCATATGCGTCTAATGACAAAGAAATACACATAACTATAAGAATTCTAAATATCATTTAGATTTTTATGATTTTTTAACTTGTGATTTTATATAAAGGTTCATGAAGAAAATAGAAAATTTTGAAAGATAGGCAAAAGTTTTTATTACTATTTTTACTCTTAGCTTCTTTAGAAAAATCATTCTGCATTATCCATAAGGTCAACAAATTCATCTCTTAATATAAAGTTTAAATCGTTAATACCAGGATTATACAAAGAGAAAATATATCTATGAGTTTCATTTTTAAGAGTACATGAATCTCCTGAAGATGTTTTAGGTGCAGTGTATTTAATTAAAGTTCCAGCCTCTACTGACCTAGATTTAAAAAAGGGACACTTTTTAAATTTAATTGTTCCGTCTTCGTTGCGTGACATAGCACATTGTGAGTCTATAGCCCTAACATTAGAAACAGTTCCATCTTTTTCTACATTAAAATTCACAATTGCATATCCTTGATAGCTAGCATATGGATATAGTGGTTTCATTATTTGAATTTTCTTTGCTGTGCAATCTACTTCTTCGGTTTGCAAGAGATTTGTGATTGATATTAAAAAAAAGAAGAGTAAAGAAATTTTCATATGCAGATTGTAATTAAAATAATGTAATAAAAAAAGGCCGGATAAACCGGCCTTTAGTTTTATAAGCTATAAATTAAAACTTAACGTTCCATTTTAAGTATGAAATCATACCTTGGTTACCATAAAGGCTTAGATATGTTTCATAGTTCTGGACTCTATCAGGTAATGGATCAGTATCTTCCATATTGAAAATACCATAAGTTACTGTTCCGTATTTACCTAGATCAGCGTTAATTTGAAGATCTAAAGCATCGTACTCATCCTGAGTTCCGCCTGATTTAACAATACCACCAGTACCGTTACCAGATGAATCCACTTCAGGCACAGAATTTAATCTGTAATCACCGATGTGTCTCTGAGTAAGAGCAACGCTATATCTATCCCATGAATATGATACAGACAAGTTATTTCTTGTCTCAGGTGTACCTGGGAATCCAATACCGTTTACTTGCTTTGAGCTTCCTGTGAAAGCATCACTGTTGTACTCATCCATAGATGTGTAATCAAGTGAAATATTCATAACACCAGGACCTACGTCACGCATATAGTTTACAAAAAGATCATGACCTACAACGTTAATTTCACCAACGTTTGTAAACCCAGCACCAACATAGTCTGCACGACCATTAGCACAAGATCTGATTATATATGCACCTGAACCAGGAGCACCTTCTCTTCTAACATAAGTTGCGCCAGCAGGACATGTAGTTCCGCCTAGAGCAGTTGATCCAGAAGTAGTACCAGTACCAACAGGAGCACCAGAAGCACTTCCATCACCACCAACACCAGATGCATCATAATATGTTACGTTGTTTGTAAGAACGCTACCACCAATGAAGTCATTCCATAAAACATCTTGAGTAGATACTGAAGCAATAGCATCAGTAACTGTGATGTCATATAGATCTAATCTTACTGTTAAGCCTTCAAGAGCATCCATAACAACACCAAAGTCTTGTTCAATACTCATTGTGAAACTTTCTGAAGATTCAGGTCCAATGTTCTCATTAGCTTTAATCAATGTTGATACCTGCTTACTTGAACAATCGTCATAAGATGTACCAGCTGCTTGACAAGCTGCATAGTCAGTAGATGAAACAGCACTAAAAGTAGTTGCACCGTATAGAGTATCCATTGTTGGAGCTCTGAAACCTTCACCGAAGTTAAGTTTAACAATTGTTCCATCAACAGGAGTCCATAGAGCACCTATTTTAAATGAGTCAGCTTCGCCAACATCACTATAGTCATCTCTTCTGAATGAAGCTGTTACTTCAAGGTTATCCATTACAGGAAGTAAAACCTCAGCAAAAAGTGAGTCTACTTCTCTAGTACCAGCACCTGAGTTACCAGCTGAACCACCAACTAAGCTATTTTCTGAATGTTTATCAAATTCAGATGAATATCTATTTTCTAGTTGTTCCATACCAAGAAGTACTGAAACTGATCCGCCAGCCATATCAGCAACGTTATCAATTTGCATTACTACATCTTGTTTTTCGTAATGGTTAGTATATTCAACTAAAGTCGTTGAACTCATAGCAGCTGCACCAGCTTCTGAACCAAATGGTTCATCGTTATATCTGTTTGCATCTAAACCTGCATAACTTAAGTAATATCTACCAATATCAGTACCATAAAACTTGTTGTATTGTTGGCCATAAGTAACCTCTACATCATCGTTAATTTGATATGTAAGCTCTACTACAGCATCCATACCGTTATCAACAAAGTGCATTCCACGATTACCAATCTCAGTCCATCTCCAATAACCTGTTACAGCTTCGTCGTATGGGTTAGCTGGATCGCCAACTGCAATACCTGGATAAGAAGCAGCAGGAGGAGCGAATCTACCTGTAGATTCATTTCTTAAGAAATTAACTCTTGTGTACATGCTTAACTTATCGTTAATCTGATATTGTGTGTTTGTTGTAATACTATCTCTAAAAGTAGCAGCATTTTGCACCATGATGTCAGCCCATGCGAATCCGCATATTCCAACTGGAGCTCCACCATTAGATGGTGTAGATGTTGCACCTTGACCGAAAGCAGCACCACCAAAGTTAGGTCCCCACCAACCATCAGTTGGATTGTCTATTGAACCTGGACATGTTGGTGTAGCCATAATGTCACCTGTTACTGGATCAGCTAGGTTTCTTGAATACCAGCTTAAACCATAAGTTTCATTATATAGATCGATGACTCCGTCGCCATCTCTATCTTCGGCTGTTGCTTTTGTATACCATCTATCTTTTAGATAAATTTCATCTCTTTCATCATGCTCAACAACAATAGTTACATAACCTTTGTCGTTTGTAGCACCATAAATGAAAGATACAGCATTTTCTTCGCCGTCGTCTCTATCTCGATCGCCTTTTCTGAAGTTGAACTCCATGCCATCGAAACCTTTTTTTGTTATAACGTTAATAACACCAGCAATAGCATCAGATCCATAAACAGATGAAGCACCATCAGCTAGAATCTCAATTCTATCAACCGCAATAGTTGGTAACATATTGATATTAGCAGCACCGGAACCACCAAGATGTGGTGAGCCAGGCATTCTTCTTCCGTCCATGAGAACTAATGTTCTAGATGATCCTAAACCCCTCATATCAATAGTAGCGTTACTCATAGCGCCACTACCAGCAGTAGGTGTGAAAGAACCAAAAGAGTTATAGATGGATTGCTGAATTACATCTGCGGTAATCATACCTGAAGATGCAGCGATATCCTCACTGGTGATTGTAGTAACCTGTGCAGCACTATTTAAAGAATCTCTCTTTATTCTAGAACCGGTTATAACAACCTCTTCTACATCATCTGCAGCCTCATCTTGAGCAACAATATCAGCATTAAATAAGCCGAAAGTTAACACAAGAACTGCAAATAAATAATTCTCTTTATTAAACATACATTTCCCCTGTAGTTTTAGTTTTAAA
>PAJW01000037.1 GCA_002710265.1 Gammaproteobacteria bacterium
TTGTACTGAATGGTATTTGTATCCTGGAATTCATCAATTAGTATTGAGCTAAATCTTGTTTGAAAAAAAGTCTTTACAGATTTAGAGCTTGTTAGCACTTCGTATGATTTTAATAATAATTCACCGAAATCGACTAAATGATCCCTTTTGCATACCTCTTCGTATTCTTTATAAATCTTATTGACTGTTTCAGTGTAAAAGTCTCCTTTACAGTCAACATCATTGCTTCTGTTACCATCATCTTTCCAGTTGTTTATTTGCCATTGACTCTGCCTAGCTGGCCAAGTTGCTTCGTCTAAATTTAATTCTTTAGAAATTCTTTTAATAATTCTTAGTTGATCATCGGAATCTAAGATTGTGAATCCACTTGATAGCTCTGCCTCTTTATGAAACCTTTTAAGCAGCTTATGTGAAAGTCCATGAAATGTTCCTACCCATGAATCTAACATTGGTGCTTGAAGGAGTGACTCTATTCTGGAACGCATTTCATTTGCTGCCTTGTTTGTAAATGTGACAGCCATTATTGAAGATGGACTTCGGCCGAGTGCCTCAACTTCCCATGCAATTTTATGAACTAATACTCTTGTCTTTCCTGAACCAGCTCCAGCTAAAACCAGCAGATGCTGCTTTTCAGATGTAACAGCTTTCCTCTGTTCATCATTAAGATTATCTAAAATATGAGATACGTCCATTTAGGGATTCATTTTTTTGTTTAAGTTAGATATTCTAACCTTATGTCAACAAAATTATTGAGACAAATTAAGAATTCATTGCCTGATTTAAGGAAATCAGAAAAAACAGTTGGAGAATTTGTTTTAGAAGATCCAAAATCAGTCATCACGATGAAAACTGCTGAAGCTTCTGCCGCAATGGGAATAAGTGAACCAACCCTAATTAGATTTTGTAAGGCAATTGGGTTTTCAGGATTCCAAGATTTTAAGATAAATTTATCTCAGCAGCTTGCTGCCGATGATTATTTTGTAATGTATGAAATCAAGGAAGATGATTCTATTCATGAGCTTTGTGAGAAAGTATTTGATACAAGTATCAGCGAGATACTTAATGTTCGGTCTCAAATAGATCAAGATATTCTTGAAAATGCTATTGAAACTTTGGTAAATGCAAAAAGGGTTGAATTTTATGCTTTCGGTGGCTCAGCACCAGTTGCTATGGACGGCCAGCATAAGTTTTTTAGACTTAAAATACCATCTTCATACATTTCAGATCCACATCTTCAGTTTATGTCTGCTAACTCACTAGAAAAAGATGATGTTGTTGTTGCGATATCTCAATCTGGGACAACTTCAGCTCTTATTGATAGTGTAAAGATAGTGAGAAAGAATGGAGTTAAGGTTATAGGCATTATGCCCGGTGATACGCCTCTAGCAAATATATGTGACCTACCTCTTGTGATTAATGTTGGTGTAAACAATAGAATCTCAAAACCTTTAACATCAAGAATAGCTTATACGGCTGTGATTGATGTTCTCACAATGGGTGTAGCTCAATTGAAGCCTGAGGCACAAGACCATTTATATAATATTGCTGATAGCCAAAGGTCATTAAAAGTTGATAATTAAAATTAAGGAGAAAGTAAATGAGCGATGAAATAAAAAATTTCTTTAGTACCTATACTGATTTTGTAACTAAAGTGACCAGCGACCCCAGTATAGATTTAGATGCATTAAAAAATAGTTTTGATGATATTGAAAGCAGCTCATCGATAAAAACTCCGCGCTTACTAACTGCTGCATTAGGCTTGGGCAGTGAGACTGGTGAATTTGTTGAAATTGTAAAAAAAATGTTTTTACAAGGAAAACCACCAAGCGAAGACAATATTTTTCACATGAAGAGAGAGCTTGGAGATATTATGTGGTATTGGGTAACTGCATGTGCTGCTTTAAATTTAGACCCATTTGAGGTCATTAGCGAAAATCAAGAAAAGCTAGCAGCAAGATACGGTGAAAAATTTGAAGTTCAGAGAAGCGAGGTTCGTAAAGAAGGAGATCTTTAGATGTTGATTTTATTATCAAGCCTTTACATGATTTATGGATTTCTTTTCTTGTTCTCTTATGCAAAAGATATTGGTTTTCTTCGTTACATGTATGAAAAGAAAAATATAAACCAACTTTTAACAATTGAGTTAATATTTATAATCCTGGCATCCTTAATCGTATTCACAAATCAACCATTAAATTGGATGGTAGCTCTATTAATGATTTTCCATATTTTTGGTGTTGTTTGGTTGGTAGCTTTTCCAGATAGCTTTTATTCTATGTATGAGGAATCTATGAGCATTGATCCTGGAACATTAGAGTCTATGTCGGGTTGGATCTTGATTGCTTTTGGAGTATTTGTATATTTATCTAGAATAATTATTTAGTTATTTTTTGTATTCTTTTAAGCAGGCTTGATGTATCCCATCTTCCACCGCCAATATTTTGTATATCGGCATAAAAGTTATTTATAAGCTTTGTAATCTCTATATTAATATCAGAATCATCTGCTTTATCAATAACAATTTCGAGGTCCTTCTTCATCAAATCTACTGCAAAGCCATGATCATACTCATCTTGAAGCATAGACTCCCATCTATTTTCCATTTGCCATGATTGAGCTGCTCCTTTTGAGATTACCTCTAGAACATCTTTGCTATTCAACCCTACATTCTCAGAAAAGTTTATGCCTTCTGCCAAAGCCTGTATTAAGCCTGCTATGCAAATCTGATTTACCATTTTTGTTAACTGTCCGCTGCCACTTGCTCCCATATATTTAGTAAATTTTGCGTAAGTATTAATAACTCCTTCTATTTGTGCAAAAGCCTCCTTGTTACCTCCAGCCATTATTGATAACTTCCCAGATTCTGCTCCTGCTTGCCCTCCAGATATTGGAGCGTCTATAAATTGAATACCTAAAGGATTTAAAAGATTATTCATTTCAATAGGAAGGTTTGCTGAAGTCGTAGTATGGTCAACAATAATAGTTCCTTCCTTTAGCTCTTTAAAGATACCTTGCTCTCCACTTATTACATCTCTTACATCATCGTCTTTACTAATGCATAAAATAATTACATCTGAAAATTCAGCAATATCTTTTAATTCTTTAAAATAGTTTCCTTTAAATGAATTTACCCAGTTAATAGATTTTTCTTCAGACCTATTAAATACAGTGAGTTCATTGATGCTGGATTGCAGATGTCCGGCCATTGGAAACCCCATAACTCCTAAACCAATAAAACCAATTTTCATAATATTATTTATCTGTTGTCTTTTCTGATTTTTTGTATTCCTCGTAATCTTCCCAATCATGAGGTGTACCGACATTCATAATGCCTTTCTTTGCTCTAAATAAGCTTTGAGTTCTGAGCTTGCTGATATCTTGTTCTTTTCCAAAAAACTTATTCCAGCCTTTAAGAAAAAGCTTTCTAAAATTTTTTTTTGGCATCAACTAGACTAAATAATCTGTTCGATCTTTTCTAGCTGTCTTCTTTAGCCCNCTTTCTGTAACGTATTCATCCGTTATGCCTTTAGTNCCTTCAAGCCCTTTNCCTGAAGCAAAAAGCAAGAAAGTTAAAGAGGTAACAGAAGTTACAATTATTGAAAATATAATTAAACTATTCATCCCCACAATAATAATAGTTAACAATGTGAGAATGATATATTTAAGTATGTAAAAAATCTACAAATTTACTTTATTTTGTAATTCTTTTACGGACTCTAAATATTCTGCTTTAAGCCTACTAGCCAGCTCGGAAACGCTTGGGGCATCTGTAATACCTCCTATACCTTGACCAGAACCCCAGATATCTTTCCAAGCTTTTGAATCTGTATTTCCACCAGAACCAAAATTCATAGAAGATTTATCAGCATCAGGTAAGTTATCCGGATCAAGTCCTGCATTTGATATTGAGGGCTTTAAATAATTTCCTAAGACTCCTGTAAATAAAGAAGAATAAACTATGTCGGATGCTGCGCTATTTACTAGCATTTCTTTATATTCTTGATCAGCATTAGCTTCTTTAGTTGCAATAAATCTTGTGCCCATATAGGCAAAATCTGCTCCCAAGGCTAAAGATGATGCAATCGAATGACCATCGCCGATAGATCCAGACAATATAACTGTTCCATCAAACCATTCTTTTACTTCCCTTAAAAGCGCAAACGGTGACAATGCACCAGCGTGACCACCTGCTCCAGCGCAAACCAATATTAAACCATCAACCCCCTGCTCTGCTGCTTTTTGAGCATGTCTAACACTAATAACATCATGGTACACCAATCCACCATAACTATGAGCTGCTTCAACCACTTCTGAGGGAGGTCTTAACGACGTAATAATGATAGGTACTTCATGCTTTACGCATGTTTGCATATCATCCATTAATCTATCATTTGAACCATGGCATATCTGATTTACTGCAAACGGCGCAACCTTTGCATCAGGATTCTGTTCTTTATACTCTGCTAATTCAGTTTTAATTCTTATTATCCATTCTTCAAGCACATGCTGAGGCCTTGCATTCAATGCTGGAAAAGAACCAATTATCCCTGCCTTGCATTGAGCAATTACAAGATCTGGAACAGAAATAAGAAACAAAGGTGCTCCTATAACTGGCATAGAAATATTATCTTTAATGTGTTTTGGTATTGCCACAATTTTCTCCTTTAATTAAAGTTTTTTAAATTTATTTGGGTAATCATCAACTAAATGAACAAAGGCTTTTACACCCTTATCCAATGCTGAATCATCGACGATAAAATATGGCGAGTGATTTCCTGGAACTCCAGAAGCGCTGTCGCCAAATGTTTTAGCATTAAGTCCTTCACCGGGTTTGTTAACGCCTAGAAAAAAATATATTCCAGGTATTTCTTCTTGAAAATAAGAAAAGTCTTCTGCGCCAGTAATCGGGATATCAGACTCAATAAATTTTCCTGGCGATGCTGTCTCAAATGAAGACTTCATTGATTCAACCAATGCAGGTTCATTATATGTAACTGGGAAAAACCCACCCACATCAAATTCTACTGTTATTTCTGTTCCTGTTCCTAAAGCTACACCTGCAGCTATTTGTTCGATTTCATCATAAATTTCTTTTCTTAATACAGGATCAAAAGTTCTTATAGTTCCCATAAGCATTGAGTCTTCAGGAATAATATTTGCTCTTGTTCCTGATTCAACCATACCTACTGATACAACAGCTGGATTATTGATTATATTTATTCTTCTGCTAACGATAGTATTGAGTGATTCTATTAATTGAGAAGTTGCCATTATTGGATCAATACTAGACCAAGGCGTTGAGCCATGAGCTTGGACTCCTTTTATTTTAATCCTGTAAGATGAGGCTGCTGCCATAGCTGGTCCAGATTTAACCAGCAAAACTCCATTAGGAATATTAGTTACATGAAGACCAAAGATTACTTCAGGCTTATACTTATCAAATATGCCCTCCTCCAACATCATTTTGGCTCCACCACCCTCATCTTCTGGTGGTCCTTCTTCAGCAGGTTGAAATATTAATAAAACGTCTCCTTTAAGATCAGCTTTATTTTTTGCTAAAAATTCAGCAACGCCCATTAATATAGCAACATGNGCATCATGGCCACATGCATGCATTACACCAACATCATTTCCTAAATATGTAGTTCTTACCTTTGATGCAAAGGGCAACCCAGTTTTCTCCTCAACAGGCAGAGCATCCATATCTGCTCTTAAAGCGATTGTTGGGCCGGGCTTGCCTCCTTTAATTATTCCAACAAGTCCCGTGTAAGCAATTTTTGTTTCAACTGGGATACCTAAAGAGACAAGATGGTTTTCAATTTTTTTTGAAGTTCTAAATTCTCTATTACCAAGTTCTGGATATTGGTGAATATCATGACGCCACTCTATAACCTTAGGCATCAAGTCTTCGATTTGCTCATCAAGATTATCCTTTAGGTCTGCAGTTAGACTATGAGAGAGAAATACTACAAAGATTAAAGAGAATTTTTTCATAATTAAATTATAAGTAATTAAAGTTTTAATTAATATAAATTTGATTTAGTATTTAACGGTAATAAATGAGGAGATTTTTATGAAAAATTTACAAATTGGTTTTGTGCTTTCGGCGCTATTTCTGATTTCTGCATGTTCTACGGAAACAACTAATAAGCACCAAGGCTCGATGGACCTTGCAACTGAATGGGTGACTGCATATTTAACAAGTCAAGAAGATGCTCTATTAATGGTGAAAAATAATATGGCTGATGATGGTGTTTCTGTTGGAGAAAGATATGTTGGTTTTGGTTTTATATGGAATCCTGATGGGGATGGAATGGTCGTGGATTATGTAGTTCCAGATAGTCCTGCTGCAGATGTTCTTAAAGAGGGTGATGCTTTTGTTGAAGTTAATGGGATGAGGCTAACAAACGAAAACAGAAACCAACTAGGATTTAGAGGAATGCCTGGTGAAAATGTAAATGCTGTTATTGTAAGAGATGGTGCAGAAATGCCTATTTCGTTTGCAAGAGGTGCTGTCCAAGTTCGCTATTCTAAGGATCAGGTTATGAATAATATCAGTAATGGAAATGGTGAGGGCTGGGGTCCAGAAGAATTTAATGTCATTGAAACTGGGTCTACAAATGATGGGGTTGTTCATGTCTTACATTGGTCAGAATTTGTTGAAGAAGCAACAGGTTATAAAGCTAATGCTTATACAATAACAAGATTTATGTTTGACGAAAATGGAAAGGTTGCTTGGGTAGGAAATCTTTCAGAAGACAGGTTCGTGCTTGAACAACAAGGCTGGAATATATCTAGATAATTTTTATAGGGGGGTTAACTACTCCCCTTTTCTTCACATCTTTTTTAAAATTTAGTAACGGGAAAATATTCTTATATTGAGCAGCTCATGTCTATACCACAACATAGAGGTGATTTAATTTTTCCACACCCTGCAGGGCATTCTGATATCTGGACTTCATTTCCATCATCAGTTAATAGAGTTCCATCAACAAGTGGTTCATCACACTTACCACAAGTTGTTTTAACTGACATTCCGCAAGAATTACATTTATATATAGCCATATTATCTCCCCCTATTGAGAATTACCCATAGCTTCTAATATTTCTAATAATAAGTTAATAATATCTAAATACAAAATAAATGCCATCTCCAGAGCTGTTTCCCAATTGTTGAGCTCATATATTCCTTCTTGCTTTTTTATATAATTAAAATCGTACAACAAAAACATTGAAAAGAGGAAAGCTCCAAATATGGCAGCAGCTCTAGTTGTTCCTCTGCCAATCTCCATAAAAAAACGAGCTAAATTAAATAGAAGAAGAGCAAATAGTGACAGCATTAAAATAACTCCAAATGCAGCATTCTCTGAAAATGAATAAAAATCGCTATATCCAATGAAGCCGGTTAAGAGAGTCACAACGAGAACAATTTTTAGAGCTGTATATCCATCATTTTCATCCATTTCAAGCATGATAAATCCGATTAAAGGACCCATACTTATACTTGTTAAAGAAAAAACAGTAAAGCCAATAGCTGGAGGAAAATCAAACGTAGATACAAGAAATAGGGTCCCAAACATTGCTGCAATGTTAAAGAGAAGTAAATATCCTAACCAATTGGAACTCTCTATGCTTGTATGGCGGTAACCTTGCTTTAATAGCTCAATAACCTCATCTTGGTTTTTGACAGTCTTCGTCATGAAGTCATTACCCTCTGCGTCTTGGTTCGTCATTTCTTTTGGGAATTCTTCTTTAACCTTCGCATAAGGAATTAAGTCGAGCTGCCCTTTCATGTTTACCGAGCCTCTGAAAAACATTCCAAGAAAAGATGTATTGTTTTCATAAGCCTTCCTGGCACCATTTAAACAATATAAGCACGTGAACAGCACAATTGATAATTGAGCTGAAAGAATAACTAGTGTTTTAAATAAAAGGGTTGTTTCCATATTGATTATAAAGATAGCACATATAAAGAAGTGCTAAATTAAAATTATGTATTTTATTTAATTATATTTTTTGAAATATACTACAGAATTCTTAGCAAAATCTTTTGTACCCACTTCTTTAAAGCCAAATTTCTTATGAAAATTAATTGAAGGTTTATTCATTGGGAATGTATTTACCTCACAACAAAGTGGTAGCTTTTTTTTAATGCATATTTTTTCAATATTTTTATATAGATGCTTTGCAAGTCCATTTCTTCTGAATTCTTTATTAATAGCTATTCTGTCTATATACATAAAACTTTTTTCTGATTTGGAGAAAAACTTATAATTTTCAGAACTATAATCACTGTTTTCTCTGAAACAAACTATATAACCAACTAGACTGCTTTGATGTGAAATAAATATGTTTTTTATACTTTTGCTTAATAGGACTTTTAAATGATTTAAAGATTCTAGTGATCCTACTTCTGGAGTATTGGCTTGATTTAGTAAATATATTTCCTCAAGAAGCGCGATGTCTGACTTGTCTGAGAATTCTTTAATTTTATAATTAGACTTATTAGTCATTAAAAAAATGTCTACGATTTTTTTAGATGTTCTTCCATGGCAGCATTTATTTTGCTCATAGGCTCAGCAATAAATAGTTCTTTTGTCATTGAATAGCTTGGATGTCCCATTGTTGCTAAATCCTTAGCTTTTTCTGTAACAGTGGTCATTAATAAATCTTGGTCAACTACCTCATCTATTAGCCCAGCAGATATTGAGTCTTCTAATTTATACATTTCAGCGCCTAAAACAGCTCTGTATTTATGGGTATTTGAGACCCTAAATTTAATTAATTCAAGAATTGGTGTTGGAATAACCATATTTGTTCTCATCTCATTTGCTCCCAACATAAATTCGCCTTTAACACCTATTCTGTAATCGCAACAACATAATAAGAAAGTACCCAAAGCTACTGCGTGACCAGAGCAGGCTGCTATCACTGGTCTTGGAAATGAAAATATTCTTGCCAAAAGTTTAAATGCTTTAGACGACATTTCTTGGATACGCTCTATGTCTCCACTTTGAATAATTTTTAAATCCAAGCCACCAGAAAACATTCCCTCTTTTCCAGTAATGATTAAACACCCCTCTTCGGTCGCAACCTGATCTAAACATTCATTAATTTGATCTGACATCTCAGGTGAAAAAACATTTGCTTTTCCATCATCTAATGTGATTATTGATACGTTGCCTTCTTTCTTAAGTGTTGCTATTTTATCTGTCATAATATTAAAAATGTTTATAGAGATTTTATCATGATTAAATATTTAAAAAGAGTTCTTAAGTTTTTTAAATACTTATTTTTAATAATATTTATTCCAGCAACTATTTACCTGTCAAATCTTTTCTTAATGAAACCATATTCTATTGATCATTATTTAGGAAAAGAGCTAGTTATGGGTCTGGTGGATTCACCTGAAGCATTAACATATATCGGCATATTTGATGATTTCAATTGGCTTACAAGACATAACTCAAGGCTTTCAATCCCAGCAGATGGAGATTTAGAGAATGATATTAAAGAAATAGAAAAAGGAATTAAAACTTTATATAAATATAAAGATTCGAGCTTGTCAGATATTCAAAAAAGCACAAAGGCGATTGCTATTTTTGATTTAGAAAATAACCTAAGAGAATTACAGGAATTCCCATATTTGGACTATCCACTCAATCAGATAGGAGGTATTCATTTAAATACCATTCAGTTCATGAATGATATGCACCCCATAAGAAAAAAATCAGAAGCAGTAGACTTTATAAAAAGGGCTGACCTTGTAAAAAAAGTTTACGAAGGCACTCTAAAAGATTTAGAGAAGCAAGCTGAAAATAGAATATATCCTCCTGAATTTGTTTATGGTCACGTAATAAAACAGCTACAAGAATTTATTGATTACGAATTCAATGACCATCCTTTATATACTCAGTTCATGATGAAAGTTAACAAACTAAACTTAAGTGAGAGTGATAATAATTACCTAGATAGTGAAATAAAAAGAGCTATTAAAGAAAGTGTCACTCCTGGTTTTGAGCTTTTGCTGAAATTTATGCTTAAAACAGAAAAATTTGCGAATAAAAATCATGGTATTTGGTCTCAGCCTGGTGGCGATGAATATTACAAATTAAGAATTAGAAGTTACACAACTACAGATTACTCACCCGAAGAAATTCATCAAATGGGTCTCAGTGAGGTTAAAAGAATAACAGATAGAATGAATGAAATTCTAACAGGTCTTGGCTATGACACTTCATCTAAAAGTGTTGGTCAAATAATGAATGAGCTAAATGAGAATCCTGATTTCCTATATGCCGATACACCTGATAGAAAAGAAATCGTGATTAGAGATTATACCGATATGACTAATGAGGCTATTGAGGTTATGACAGACTATTTCCATACAATGCCNAAATCAGAGGTCATTGTAAAAGCAGTACCTGAGTACTCTGAGAAAACTGCAGCAGGTGGTTATTATCAATCTCCTGCGCTTGATGGAAGTAGACCCGGNGTCTTCTATGCAAATCTATATGACATAAAACAAACTCCAAAGTATTCAATGAGGACATTAACATATCATGAGGCTACACCGGGCCACCATCATCAAATTGCTCACTCGCTTGAAAATGAGGACTTAACTTTATACAGAAGATTTGGATATGGTACTTCAGCATTTTCAGAGGGCTGGGCTCTGTATGCAGAAAGACTAGCTCTTGAAGTTGGTTTGGCAAATGATCCTTATGATGAATTAGGCATACTGCAAAGTGAAATATTTCGAGCTGTTAGATTGGTGGTTGATACAGGCATGCATTACAAAAGATGGACCCGTGAGGAAGCTATGGAATACATGAAATCAAAAACCGGCATGTCAGATACTGAAGTTAGAGTTGAAATTGAAAGGTATATTGTATGGCCAGGACAGGCTTTAAGTTACAAAGTCGGTATGATAAAAATACTCGAATTAAGAGAAAAGGCTATGAATGAATTAGGGGATGATTTTAATTTAAAAGATTTTCATTCAGCCGTTCTTGATCATGGAAATCCACCTTTATTTATAGTTGAAGAAATGGTTAATAAGATGATTGAGGATGCAAAGAGTTAGTATTTTTCTGGGTGCTTTGCTGTGAAAACCTTGTAGTAATCTTGCAAATCTCTGATATCTTTTTTATTTTCTCCAGACGGAACGAAAACCTTTCCTAAAAGTATTTCTTTTGTTGAAAAATCAATTGACGCGGGTATTATTTTTGCATCAATTCCTTCAGCAATTCTTAAAAAACCTGTCTTCCATGCTTCAACTTTAGATCTTGTTCCTTCAGGAGACATACCCAAAAGAGTGCCATTCATTTTCTTAATCTTTTCAATTGCATCATTAATCACTCCTCCAGGATTACTTCTATCAATCGGTATGCCTCCCATATATTTTAAAAAAGCCCCTAGTCCATACTTAAAGGCTGTATCTTTTCCAATAAAAGATATCCTAGCATCAAGCCCAGCAATTGCAGCAACACCTAAGATTCCGTCCCAATTTGAAGTATGCGGAGCCACTATAACAACTAAATTCTTGTTAGTGTGCTCCTCTCCTATCTTACCAAGAACTTTCCAACCCAAAACAGATAATAGAGATCTTCCAAGCCATCTAATAAACTTAGGCCTATATGCTCTAAAACTTTGAGGAATTTGATTTGGGGAGACGCTTGGCATTGGTTTTAATTTTTCTTAATTTTATCTATTAAATAGTAAAATGCATAAATTAAATAGCAAACAATTACCGCAAGAATATATATGTCTATCATGTGATAAGGGGCATCACGCATAAAACTTGTTACGTTAAGGCCAGCTGGCTTCTCTGCGACATACCAATAATTTGCTGGAGGACCAAGTAAATAATTAACAAAATACATTAGCAATAATAATAAAGACAAAATAAATAGCGTTTTATGAACATCTTCAAGATAAGGTCTTTGATTATCTATAATGATTGCATAACTAACTCCAAGCAATATCATTGCATGGCCAATCATATGCCTTACATAATGAATATTTGGAAATCCATATTCAGAATCTGGAGTGAGTATTGCCATTCCTGCACCGGATATGCCCGCAAAGAATGCAAACAAAAAAAACTCTCTTCTTTTTGTAAAGAAATATAAGATGATTGCTGCTGAAGAAAAATCACATAGATGAATTGGCAATCCTAATTTCAATTGATCTTGATACCCCTCAAAATAAAAATCCATACCATGATTTATTATCATTAAAGAAATTATTGTAGCGATTAAAAAAAAATTACTTGAATCACTCTTCTCAATAAATAATCTTGGCAAAAGTACGATTACGGCAAAACAGATGGTGGTAAAAATAATATGTGAAGTACCTAACAAATTAAGAGGAGTCATGATTATGTGTTTGTTATTGAGTTAGTCTGGTAGGCTCTCAAAATCCAAGTCCTGATATGGGTTCTGTCTTGAAATAGCATTTTGATGGACAACAGAAATATCAATATCACTTCCAATGTCGCCGACAAAAAAGCCGGCAAATGTTGGCCTGGGTGTAAGGTAAATAGTGACATATCTTCCTGACTTGGAATATACAAGGGTTATCTCTTCTCCGACCTGAGATGATACTAATGACCAACCAGTATTTAATGTTTCATTGCCATAAAAAACTAAATTTTCTGCTGGACTATTGCCAGAAGTAAGAATAATCCTTCCAGAAATTGCTTCTCCTGTTCCTAGCAGTACAGTTGGCGCTTTTACAATTTCAGCATCCTCAGGTAATGGCAAATCTTCTAAAAGATATGAAATAACTTTTCTTTGATTTACCTGATATTCGTCCGTAACCAATGCGCAACCAGACAATATTATCAATAAAGCAAATATTCTTGTTAAGTTTTTAACTTGCATAAAAAAAGTATTACATTTTTTTTGGTAAATTTCACTATTACTGATAGACAGAACCAAACTTATTATCTATAAAATCTTTCCATGATAATGATTCTTGTTTGATAAAGCCTTTTGATGATATCTTTCCGTCTAAGAACATCTTTAAAGCGCTGCATGCCCCTGAGGCAGTAGTAAGCTGAATCGCGCTAAACCTTTCATCTCCATAAATTCTTCTTAAGTAAGTTTTTTCTTGAAGCACTCCATCGATTAACCCAATAACCTTTACGAAAAATATAATTAAATCATTTTTAGTCCTAGGAACTTCTTTATCAAATAATTTTTCTAAAATATCTTTATTTTTCTTTAAATGTAAATCATTGAATAAGAATTTCATATGATTCAAGTGTCCAGGGTATCTGATTGTTTTGTAAGTCAAATTTTCAACCTTGTCTGCATAAGTTTCACACATGGTTGCACACCCCCCACTTGTATTAAAAGTCTCAAAGCTTTCACCTTCAATGACAAGTTTTTCTGCGCCTTCTAATGGCATTACTTTTATGGGCTTTCCTTCATAAATTGCATCAGCCTCATTGCAATATTCATTAATCAAGCCATTGGTTGACCAACTTAAGTAGTAACTCATTTCATTTGTTGTAAATCTTGGCAAAGCTCCAACTCTCATTAAAACCTCTTTTACATCATCAAATTCTTCCATCATGCTTGCCGCACAAATATTTATTGCTCCGGGCGCTAGTCCACATTGAGGCATAAGAATGCTTTCTGATTTTAATTCCTTAATAAAATCTGTAGTTTCTACATCTTCTGTGAGATCGAAATAACCAATAGATTCATCTGCTGCGATTTGAGCAATATTCTTATTTACCGCATAAGGCCCTGCAGAAATCACTGCATCAACTCCTTCTAAAAATGTTTTTACCTGGTTAATGTCAGTAGCATCAAAACCGTCAGTTATATCGCCCTGTTTAACATCATAGTCTTCTTTCAACAATTGTTTCAGGGCCCAACCTATGTTTCCACTGCCAACTATACCAATTTTAGCTTTCATCAAATTCTACTCCTTGAGCAAGTGGTAATTCATCACCATAATTTATTGTAGCGGTAACCCTTCTCATATAATTCTTCCACGCATCCGATCCAGACTCTCTCCCACCACCTGTATCTTTTTCGCCGCCAAATGCTCCTCCAATCTCAGCCCCGCTAGTTCCAATGTTTACATTTGCAATTCCGCAGTCGCTTCCTGATTCGCTTAAAAACAGTTCTGATTCACGCATGTCATTTGTAAATATTGAGCTGCTTAAGCCTTGAGAAACATTATTTTGCATAAAGATAGCATCTTTAAGATCTTTATATTTTTTTACATACAAAATTGGTGCAAATGTTTCTTTAAGCATCTCTTCTTCAACCTCATCAA
The DNA here is from genome assembly GCA_002710265.1 of Gammaproteobacteria bacterium. Taxonomy (GTDB): domain Bacteria; phylum Pseudomonadota; class Gammaproteobacteria; order Magnimaribacterales; family D2472; genus SAR86A. The sequence continues at coordinate 14,299 of PAJW01000037.1, forward strand.
CTAAAACAAGAGCTGGTTTAACATAAAATTCTTTTGGGTCTTCAATATTTATTCTTTCTCCCCCAATAACATTGATTCCTTTTGATTTAAGTGAGCTTAAAGTTTCTTGCATGCTGTTATAACTATCTTCAGATATTAAAGGTCCAATTTGCGAGCTTTCTTTTGATGGACAGCCAATAACCAAATCATCAAAGCAAGCTTGTAATCTCTGTACACAATCTTCATAGATGTCCTCATGAACAAAT
>PAJW01000038.1 GCA_002710265.1 Gammaproteobacteria bacterium
TAATGCAGATAACAACATAACTCCTAAATCTATATCAACTAAAGTAAAAGATATCATGGAAGGAGCTAGAGTCATTAAAGGCAATACCAAAAAGAAGAAAGAAGATATAGAAAAGATTGTTTCATTTAAAATTCAGGATGATACTGTTGAAAACCTTACTGAGACTCTTAAAAAACTAGAAGACGAAATGTTTGCGTTAGCAAAAAAGATGGAATTTGAAAAAGCAGCTGTATGTAGNGATAAGATTAACTCCCTAAAGAGAAAGTTAATCGATCTNTAGGAGCAANNCAAGAGTGCGCGCTTANNAGACGATAATAATCNTTNACTCTATTTACATAATCAATNGCTTGTTGTCCTCTTGTGTAAGANCCTTTATCNGTTAAATTTAATTCTTGACCTTTGATTGTTTNNAGTCTCTCTGAAATCTCATTCCAAGTTATATTTGTAATATCTTTACTAATTTGATTTGCAACATTAATAATACTAGTTGGCCCCAAATTGTAACTTGCTAATACGATGGCTAATTTGTCAGCCTCTGTTAAACCAAGTTTATTTTTATCTTGTAACATCGCAAAGTACCTTGCACCACCTTTAATGTTTTGTTCTGGATTTAATCNCTTTTCAACACCAACAAGAGCAGCAGTTTCAAGTGTTACCATCATCATCCCACGAACACCCATACTAGATTTTGCGCGCGGGTCCCATTGAGACTCTTGAAAAGAGATAGCAGCTAGGAGATTTTTATCAATATTTGTTTCTTCAGATGCCTCTTGAAACATTTGATCATATTGTGGATAGCGGTTTATTAATAAGTCTCTAAATTTATTTTTTTCAAAATTATTTAACGAAGAATTTTCATATGANGTANCTAGAATTTCTTCGCAGNTCAACTCATTATTTTTTTCTGCACAAGACACCAAGAGCAGACCTGAAAAGGCAATCAAAAAAAATCTAAAGATATTCCCCATTTTTAATTATTTAATATATAAAGACTTTATAATTGTTATATACAATATTTCAGACTGAAAGAAGTGTCAAAGACTAAAAGCTTTATATTTAAGGGATCCCAAAGTTTTTCAAGTTCGAAGCTTGATCAAATCAAGCATAAGTTCAATAAAATNAATGAAGTAGATACTGATATTTATTCAAATGAAATATATCTTGTCCTAGCAGAAANATCAGATATAAATATTGATTCTATTAAAGATATCCTTTCTGCTTCAGAACTGGANGANGACTATACATTTTATGTTGGTCCTCGATTAGGAACAATTTCACCATGGTCCTCNAAAACAGAAGATATTATTAAGAANGTTGGNATAAAAAATGTTACACGAGTAGAAAGGCTTTTCGGCTTTAAGATTGATACAGATATTGATAATCATAAAAACGATTTGTCGATGTTTTATGATCGAATGACTCAATCAATTTATAACACACAAAAAGATTTTCAAGATCTTTTTGTAATCGATGAGCCTAGAACATTAAATAATATTGATATTCTCCAAAATGGCAAAGAAGCTCTAATCAATGCTAATACCTCTTATGGATTTGCAATGAGTNGCGAAGAAATAGATTATTTATACAGCTTTTATTCTGGCGAAGAAAGAAATCCTACAGANGCAGANNTAATGATGTTTGCTCAAGCAAATTCGGAGCATTGCAGGCACAAAATNTTTAATGCGAAATGGTCTATTGATGGAAATCAAAAAAATAATTCCCTTTTTGATTTGATTAAAGAGACAAGTAAGGCATCCCCCAATGGGATTNTTTCAGCTTATAAAGATAACGCTGCAATAATCGAGGGNGCTGAAGCTGAAAGACTTCACCTTGATGATAATAATAAATATAAATTCAAAAAGGATAAGATTAATTCAACTATTAAAGTAGAAACTCATAATCANCCAACAGCTATTTCACCTTATCCTGGAGCATCAACAGGATCTGGGGGNGAGATAAGAGACGAGGGCGCAACTGGNAGAGGGGCAAAACCTAAAATTGGCTTGGTTGGATATAATGTTTCTAATCTTCGAATTCCAAATCTTTCAAGAAGTTGGGAAANGGANGAACATAAACCTTCTAGAATTGCATCACCACTAGAAATTATGATCGAAGCTCCAATNGGAGCCGCAGCTTTTAATAATGAATTTGGTAGGCCAGCAACTCTTGGATATTTCAGGTCATTTGAAACTAACTTTATTAATAATANAGCTTTTGGTTATCACAAGCCAATAATGTTGGCTGGNGGCATTGGTGAAATCAGAGATAAAAATAATTTTAAGCTACAGATCAGTAAAGACTATTTGGTTGTTGTATTAGGTGGNCCTGCTATGTTGATTGGTTTAGGAGGAGGTGCAGCTTCTTCAGTATCATCAGGAGAAAGCGATGAAGATTTAGACTTTGCTTCTGTTCAAAGAGATAACGCTGAAATGGAAAGGAGATGCCAAGAAGTTATCAATAAATGTTCATCACAAGATGAAAGCTTTATTGAGTTTATTCATGATGTTGGNGCAGGCGGTCTGTCTAATGCAATACCAGAGCTAGCTAAAGACTCTAATCTNGGAGTATTTATAGAGCTTTCAAAAATTCCAAATGCTGACAAATCTATGTCTCCAATGGAGATTTGGTCTAATGAATCTCAAGAAAGATATGTATTAGCCATTCATAAAAATAATAGAGAGTCTTTTGAAGAAATNTGTAAACGAGAGAGATGTGAATATGCAATAGTGGGTCATACAACTGAAGAAAAGGCTGTAAAACTTTTTGATGCTAAAAATAATAATTATCCAGTTGATGTACCACTTTCAATGTTATTTGGGGACCTGCCTATTACTGAAATGCAAGTGACTGAAAAAATATATTCCGAAGAAAAAGATGACAATGCTGAAGAATTTGATCTCCATGACTCAATTATTAAAACTCTCCAACATCCAACGGTTTCTTCAAAAGCTTTTTTAATAACAATTGGAGACAGAACTGTAGGTGGCATGGTTGCTCGTGACCAATTTGTTGGTCCATATCAAGTTCCAGTATCTGATTACTCGCTAACCATGAAATCTTTTACTTCAAAAATGGGAGAAGTTTTATCAATTGGAGAAAAGCCAACATTGGCAATTTCAAATCCAGCAGCATCAATGAGAATGTCTCTTGCAGAAGCATTAACGAATATGGCTGGAGTAGTAATTAAAGGCCTTAATTATGTTCAGGTATCAGCTAATTGGATGGCGGCATCTGGGGTTAATAGAGAAGACTTAGCACTTAGAAAGGGAGTTGAAGCTTTATCAAAAATAGCTGTAGATTTAAAAGTATCGATACCAGTTGGAAAAGACTCCCTTTCTATGAAAACAAAGTGGTCTGAAGGAAATAATGAGCTTGAAGTAACAAGCCCTCTTTCTGGAGTGGTAACTGCCATGGCACCAGTTGAAGATATTTCTATTGCTGTAACACCAGAACTTTGTTTGGACAAAGATTCATCTATTATTTTGGTTAAACTCAATAATGAAAATAGATTATCTGGTTCTATTTTTTCTGAAGTTACTCAATCTGTTTTTGTTGAAACTCCTGATGTAGATGATATTAGTAAATTTCAGAATATGTTTTCAATGGTTCAGCAACTTATTAAAAATAGAAAGATACTTGCATTACATGACATTTCTGATGGTGGAGTTATTACAACTTTAGCAGAGATGTGTTTCACAAAAAAAATAGGTATGGATGTAGATGTTTCAATTTTTGAGAAAGTTAATAAGTCTCTATTTTCAGAAGAAATAGGATTTGTTCTTCAAGCAAGCAGCGCTGATTCTGATGAAATCATTTCAAGCTTTTCAAAAAATAATATATTTGCATCAAAAATAGCATCATTGGCTGACGAGGATTTAACAATTCGAAAGGATGGAGAAATCTTATTTAGTAAATCAATCAATTCTCTTGAAAAATACTGGAGGGAAACCTCACATGCAATTCAGAGTATTAGAGACAATAAAGAAATTGCTGACTCAGAACTCAATTTATTAGATAAAAAAGAATTCACTGGACTATCATCAAATATTTCTTTTGATGAATCACAGATACAGCGAATAAATAGCCTTACTTCAAGTCCAAAGGTGGCTATATTAAGAGAGCAAGGTGTAAATGGTCAAAATGAAATGGCTGCAGCTTTTACTCTCGCTGGTTTTGAGGCTGTAGATGTTCATATGCAAGATTTACTTGATAGGAATATTTCTCTGAAAGAGTTTCAAGGTATGGCTGTTTGTGGTGGTTTTTCATATGGTGATGTTTTAGGAGCAGGAGGAGGATGGTCTAAAACAGTAATATATAACACAAATGTAAAAGAGCAATTTGAGCAATTTTTTCAAGACCAAGCAAAATTTACTCTTGGAGTTTGTAATGGATGTCAGATGTTATCAAATTTAAAGGAGATAATTCCAGATGCTAAACATTGGCCCAATTTCAAAAGAAATCTTTCAGATCAGTTTGAAGCCAGACTAGCTCAGGTAAAAATTGAAAAAACAAATTCTGTACTTTTAGAGAATATGGAAGGCTGGATGGTTCCCGTTGCATCTGCTCATGGAGAAGGAAGGGCAAGCTTTAATAACAATGATTTAGTAGAACTTAAAGCTAACAACCAAGTTGCTATGAAATTTGTTGATTCAGCTGGAGAGAGTAGCGAAATATATCCAATAAACCCCAATGGTTCTCCTNATGGTATTACAGGCATTACTGCAGCAAATGGAAGAGTTACTATTATGATGCCNCATCCAGAAAGGGTTTTTAGAAAACATCAAATGAGTTGGCATGATAAAGATTGGGAAGAGTTTTCACCTTGGATGCAAATATTTGTAAACGCAAGAAATTTTAGCCAAGGAAGCTAATTACCAAAGTTTTATATCTTCCTCTCGAAAAATGAAGTTGCCACTTTCAATATCACTTAAATAGTAGCGTAAAGTTTTTTCAACAGTTGGAAAGGCTATTTCATCCCATAGAATTTCTTCATTTTTAAATAGCCTAACTTCTGAACTTTCAATTGTTGGACCAAAATTATCATCCAATANATTAGCAAGGTAAAACATATGAACTTGATTAATATGTGGAAGGCTGAACATTGTATATGGCATAACCACTTCTGCTTTTGAACCTGTTTCCTCAATTGTTTCTCTCAAGGCTCCATCTTGAAGTGTTTCAGCGTTTTCCATGAATCCAGCTGGTAAAGTCCACAAACCTTTTCTAGGGTTAATATTTCTTTTAGCCATTAGTATTTTTTCTTCTCTTAAGCATAAAGCGCCTACAACAATATTTGGATTGGTATAGTGGATTGTGTCACATTGATCACAGCAATATCTCTTAATATTGTCGTGTTCTGGAATCTTAAATTCCATATTTGGATTGCCACAATTTGAACAGTACTTCAATTTTCTTCCTTATTTAGAGAATCTAAACACTTAAGAAGTTAAACTAACTCCTATGATAGACAGCATAAAGCAAAATCTGAAACAAATAAATCTAATAGAGCCTACCAAATACAAAAAAGCAGGTGTGTTAATTCTTCTTGTCAAAGGAGAAGATTCNGATGAATTGAATATTCTTTTTACAAAAAGATCCTCCGACTTATCAACACATTCNGGAGAAGTTAGCTTTCCAGGTGGAATGTGGGAAGAAATAGATTCTTCACTTTTAGATACTGCTTTAAGGGAATCAAATGAAGAAATTGGTCTTCAAATTGAAAATGTTCAAAATCTTGGAAGAATGAATTACCTTCTTTCTAGGCATAAAATTGAAGTGAATCCCTATGTTGGATTTTTAAAACATGACCAGGATTTTATAGGCAATTTCGAAATTGAAGAAATTTTTATGGTACCAGTCAATTTCTTAATAGAATCGAACAATGTAATTTATAAAGAATTTAAAAGAAATGATTTGAGAATATCTATGCCAAGTTGGGTTTATAATGGAATGCGTATATGGGGACTTACAGCAATGATTGCTGCNGACTTCTTAAATATTTGTTTTGAAGCAAATATTGATACAAATTTAGATTTGATAAGAGGATATGATCAATATTGATATAGGAGATAAAAAACTCCAAACAGATGGTGAAAATTACTGGATTGCTCCAAATGCAACTGTGATTGGAGAGGTTATTTTGTCCAAAGATGCCAGTGTATGGTTCAATGCAGTATTAAGAGCTGATAATGAACCTATTCTTGTTGGTGAAGGATCGAATGTTCAAGATGGAGCTATTATTCATACCGACCCAGGATTTCCATGTTCTATTGGCAAAAATGTTACTGTTGGTCATTTAGCAATGCTGCATGGATGTGATGTTGGTGATGGAAGTCTAATTGGTATTGGGTCTGTAGTTCTTAATGGAGCNAAGATTGGTAAGAACTGTATTATTGGATCNAAAGCACTTGTTACTGAGGGAATGGAAATACCAGATGGNGCTATGGTTCTTGGAGTNCCTGGAAAAGTAAAAAAAATGCTTAATGCTGAGGAGCAAAGTGTTGTCTCTCTTGGNGCTGCTCATTACATAGAAAATTATAAAAAATACAAAGAACTGACCAAGAAAAATGAAAACTAGTGAAATTAGACAATCTTTTTTAGATTATTTTGAATCAAAAGGTCATGAAGTTGTTAATTCTAGCTCTNTAATTCCAAATAATGATGAGACATTGCTCTTCACAAATGCAGGCATGGTTCAATTTAAAGACGTTTTCTTGGGCACAGAAAATAAAAAATTCTCCAGAGCAGTAACATCACAAAGATGTATAAGAGCTGGAGGCAAGCANAATGATCTAGAAAATGTCGGATACACCCTAAGACATCACACATTTTTTGAAATGCTTGGTAATTTTAGTTTTGGTGATTATTTTAAAGAAGATGCTATTAAATATGCGTGGGAGTTCTTAACTGAAGTTTTAAAATTAGATAAAGATAAGTTATGGATAACTGTTTACAAAGATGATGATGAAGCTGAAGAAATTTGGAAAAATANAATTGGTGTAAATCCTGAACGAATCGCAAGACTTGGCGATGAAGATAATTTTTGGTCAATGGGAGATACAGGACCATGTGGACCATGCTCAGAAATTTTTTATGACCATGGGGCTCATATTGAAGGCACACCGCCTGGTCACGATGGAGATGAGGGTGATAGGTTCGTTGAAATATGGAATTTAGTATTCATGCAATTTAACAGAGATGAATCTGGCAAAACAGAACCTTTACCAAAACCATCTGTTGATACTGGAATGGGACTAGAAAGAATTTCTGCAGTTATGCAGGGAGTAAATTCTAATTANGAAACAGATTTATTAAAAAGTTTAATATCTGCTTCACANGCTATTCTTGGTGACGAAAAAAGCACCTCTCATAAAGTAATTGCAGATCATATTAGATCTTCGGTATTTTTAATTTCAGATGGCGTTATTCCAGAAAAAGAAGGAAGAGGATATGTGCTAAGGAGAATTATGCGAAGAGGAATAAGGCATGGTTACAAAATAGGTGCAGAGAAACCATTCTTACATACGTTAGTTAAAGACATAGTTAAATTAATGGGTCCAGCATACCCAGAATTAAAATCTAAACAAAAAGAAATTACAAAAATTATCCATGGTGAAGAAATTAAATTTTTTGAAACNCTTGAGAAAGGAATAAATATTCTCGATGAAACTATTTCAGAAATGACNGATAACACAATTTCTGGNGATATTGTATTTAAACTTCATGATACATTCGGCTTTCCATTCGANNTAACTGCAGATATTGCAAGAGAGAAAGGTTTAGAAATTGATGAAAAAAGATTCAATGAATGTATGAATCTTCAAAAAGAAACGTCTAAAGCATCTAGNAACTTCGTATCTTCTCTTCCTGCAGCTGCAGGCGTTGANGAAACAACNTTTTTGGGTTATGAAGAATTNGAAGCTAATTCTAAAGTTTTAGTTATTTGGAAAGATCAAAATAGAATNAATGAAGTAANTTCCAATGATGAAATTTTTATAGCATGTGATCAAACACCATTTTACGCAGAAGCTGGTGGTCAAATTGGTGATAGAGGAAAATTTGCATCTGATTCAGTGACTGGTACTATTTTAGATTGCAAGAAGCAAGGAAAAGTATATATACACAAGGCTGCTATTGAAAAAGGTAAAATTAAAACAGGTGATGTAATTAAAATGAGTGTTGAAAAAGAAAAAAGAACAGCAATATCAATACATCACTCATCCACACACCTNGTGCATGCAGCCCTGCGTGANGTTCTCGGTGACCATGTGCAACAAAAAGGTTCATTAGTTGATGAAAATAAACTTCGNTTTGATTTTTCTCATACAAAATCGTTGACGCCNGATGAGATTTTAAAAATTGAAACAATCGTAAACAAAGAAGCTTTAAAAAATCTTAAAGTAGAAACAAAGCTGATGAGTCTTGATGANGCTCTTAATTCAGGCGCAATGGCATTATTTGGTGAGAAGTATGATGACGATGTAAGNGTATTAACTATGGGCGAGAACTCTTATTCAGTTGAATTATGCGGAGGTACTCATGTTGATAGAACGGGTGATNTAGGATTTTTTATTATTACCAGTCAATCTAGCGTTGCTTCNGGGGTCAGAAGNATCGAGGCTGTTGCAGGTATGAGAGCAATAGAGCATGTTAATNATGTTAGAAATGCTTCAAATTCAATTCAGGCTTTGTTAAATGTATCTCTGGATGATATTGAGGAAAAGATAAAATCTCTAGTAAAAGAAAATAAAGATTTAAAAAAGTCAGGTAANACATCCAATCAGCACTCAATTATTTATTCAGAATCTCATGACATAGATGATTGGAAGTTAATAGTTGAGCAAGTTGAAGTTGCAAACACGAAAGATATGAGAGGTATTGTAGATACGCACAAAAATACAAATGAAAAAGTTTGTGTAGTTGTTCTTACTGNCAATAAAGAGAAGGTTGCTTTGGTTGCTGGAGTTACAAATAATTTAACAGAATCTATTTCTGCCAAACAAGTAGTTTCNTTATTATCAGAAGAAATTGGTGGCAAGGGTGGCGGCAGAGAAGATTTTGCACAAGGGGCTGGTGAAACTAAAAATATTCAAGAATTCGTGACATCTATTGTAAATTCAGTAAAATCCCTCGCAAAGTAATATTGCAATGTCTGAAATAATTGTTCAAAAGTTTGGAGGCACTTCTGTCGGTTCGGTAGACAGAATAGATGCTGTTGCCGAAATTATTAAAAAAGCTTCCAAGTCACAAAAAATTATTGTTGTTGTATCTGCGATGAGCGGTGAGACTAATAAACTTGTTAACTTAGCTAATCATTTTGGTAAAAACCCTGATAAGAGAGAATTTGATGCATTGGTTTCAACAGGAGAAACAATTAGTTCAGCTTTATTAGCAATGGCCCTTCACTCCAAGGGNATTAATGCAAAGTCTTATTCAGCATCTCAAATTTCCATGAAAACAACTGATTCATTTTCAAAAGCCAAGATATTGGATGTTGATGCAGANAAAATTTTAAATGTTATTAATGATGGATTTATTCCAATCATTACTGGTTTTCAAGGTATTACAGAAGGTGGTGATGTCACAACATTAGGAAGAGGTGGCTCGGATACAACTGCGGTTGCAATAGCTGCTCAAGTAAAAGCAAAAAGGTGTGACATTTATACAGATGTTGATGGTGTATACACCACTGATCCAAAAATTGTTTCGAATGCAAAAAAATTAGATTCTATTACAATGGAAGAAATGCTCGAACTTGCTGGCCAAGGTGCAAAGGTNATGCAAACCAGAGCTGTAGAATTTGCCAATAAGTTTGATGTCCNTGTAAGGGTTTTATCTAGCTTTAATGATGGCAATGGTACGTTAATTTCATTAGAGGATNACAGTATGGAAAATGCACTAGTATCAGGTATTGCTTTTCAAAAAGACCAAGTAAAGTTTACACTCCATGGCGTTGGTGACACGCCTGGCACAGCCTTTAAAATTTTAGGTCCTATAAGCGATGCAGATGTTGAGGTAGATGTAATTGTTCAGAATGTTAGCATTGATGGTAAAACTGACTTNACTTTTACTGTTTCGANAGATGATCAAGAAACAGTTGAAAACACCATAGAATCTATTAAAGAAGAGGTAAATTTTAGAGAACTTATTATAGATTCAAATATTGCAAAGGTCTCTATTGTGGGAGCTGGAATGAGGTCTCAAACAGGAGTTGCAAGTACAGCATTTAAAGCTCTGTCAGATAATGANGTTAATATTCAAATAATATGCACTTCTGAAATAAAAATAACTATGGTGATTGATAAAAGCTTGGTTGATAAAGCAGTTAACATTCTTCATGACGCATTTGAATTAGATAAATAGATGTACGACCTAGTTTTAAAAAATTGTAAAATCGTAAATGAAAATTTAATTATAGAATCTGATATTGCTATAAAAAATTCCAGGATTGAAAAAATTTCAAAAGATATCTCTTCAGATTCAAAAGAAGTAATTGATGTTGATGGAAGATATGTAATCCCTGGCTTAATTGACGATCAAGTTCATTTTAGAGAGCCCGGCCTTACTCATAAAGGTGAAATAGCAACAGAATCAAAAGCAGGACTTGCTGGCGGGGTAACAAGCTACTTTGAAATGCCAAATGTAAATCCCACCACTACCACTAATGAAAATTTAACTAAAAAATTTGAATTAGCTAGTACCAGGTCTTTATCAAATTATTCTTTTCATCTAGGTGCGAGTAATACAAATATTGAAGAGATTAAGCGAGCTGATATACATCAAGCTTCTGCACTTAAAGTTTTCATGGGTGCTTCTACGGGTGATATGTTAGTTGATGATTTGGATGCTCTTGATGATATTTTTAATTATTCNCCTTTAATAGTTGTAACTCACTGNGAGGATCAAAAAACTGTTGAAAAAAATGAGAAGTTNTTTGATGAAAAATANGGAGAAAATGTTTCGGCNGAACACCATCATTTAATAAGAGATGTCGATAGCTGTTNCCTTTCTAGTTCNTTAGCAGTAGATTTNGCAAANAAATANGATGCNGACCTTCATGTATTTCACTTAACGACNGAAAAAGAAATGAATCTTTTTACTGCTGGAGATATTGATGGTAAAAAAATAACTGCAGAAGTTTGTGTTCATCACNTGTTTTTTAATGAGTCATTTTATTCCAAACTTGGAAATCAAATTAAATGCAATCCATCTATCAAACATGAATCCGATAGAGCCGCACTTATCAAAGCTCTTTTAGAAAATAAAATTGATATTATCGCAACAGATCATGCACCTCATACATGGGACGAAAAAAATAAACCATATGTTGAAGCGCCTGCGGGCTTACCACTTGTTCAACATGGAATGCAGATTCTTATGGACTTTTACCATCAAAATGTAATTAATTTGGAAACTATTGTTGAGAAGACAAGCCACAATGTTGCAAAAAGATTCCAAATAAAAGATAGAGGTTACATCAGAGAAGGTTATTATGCAGATATCGCTATTTTAGACCTNGATAAACCTTACACTGTTTCNAAAGANAATATTTTATACAAATGTGGTTGGTCACCGTTCGAAGGACACGACTTNAAGTCTTCAATTTTTATGACAATTGTAAATGGAAATATTGCATTTAAAGATGGAATGATTAGTGATAATTTGCCTTTTGGAATGCAAATAGAATTCAATAGATAAAATAATCAATTTAGATTATCTTGGAGTTATAATCCTCATTTAAAAACAATAGGAGAGTTGGCTGAGTGGTCGAAAGCGCCTCCCTGCTAAGGAGGTAACTGGGCAACTGGTTCGAGGGTTCGAATCCCTCACTCTCCGCCATTTTTATGATTTAATACTTTATGGCAAATAAACAAATACATAACTTTTTAGATGGTTTTTCGATAGAGGTAACACCCAATGCTGCCAACAAAATTGAAAACTTTTCTGATTATTTGCCTTCTGGTACTTTAATTTATATCGCTCATATAGAAGGCACGCCTATTGAAGATACTGTTAGGACTGCAAAAAAAATTACCGATCAGGGATTTAAAGCGATGCCTCATTTTCCAGCAAGAATTATTAAAGATAAAGAAACACTTGCTGACTGGATTTCGCAATATCAGAATGAAGCTGGTGTAGAGAATGCGCTTTTGATTGCAGGTGGAGCAAATAAGCCATATGGAGAATATGATTCATCCATACAGTTAATAGAATCAGAATTATTTGATCGAGCAGGATTTAAAAATTTGCATATTGCGGGCCATCCAGAGGGCAACAAAGACATTGATTCGGATGGAACAACATCAAATATTGATAATGCGTTATCTTGGAAAAATGAGTTTAGTAAACGAACTAATGCTTCAATGGCAATTACAACTCAGTTTTGCTTTGACTCAAGTTCGGTTATTCATTGGGCAAATAATATTAAAAAATCTGGTATCGATATCCCGGTGCACATTGGAATAGCTGGCCCTGCCAAACTTCAAACTCTTATAAGATATTCTATTGAATGTGGTGTTGGAGCATCAATAAAAATTTTACAAAAGAGAGCAAAAGACATTACAAAATTATTGCTTCCGTATAAACCAACTCAAATAATTAGTGAGCTAGCTGAGCACAAGGCAAATAATCCTAGTTTTAATATTGAGAAAGTTCATTTCTTTCCTCTTGGCGGCATTAAACAAGTAAGTCAATTCGTCAAAGAAATCTAATTCTAATAATCTCTTCAATTATCAAGAGAATATATAAATAAATTTTACTTAATTTTTTTATAAAGATGCTTATATTCATGTAGTATCTAATATTAAATATTAATTAATAAGGGAGAATCAATATGGATCAATTTATGAATGAAATGGCGATTTGGAATGGAATGAACAATGCTTTTATAAGCAACGCGATTTTCTTTGCAGCTTGTGCATTTTTAATTTGGGTTGGGTTTAGATTTACAAGCAGAATTTATTATGAAGGCAATGTAAATTTGTTAGGGAAAGTTTTTACAACCTTGTTTTGCTTATCAGTAGCTTTATTCACATTAGGCACAATGGCTCAAGGACAAAATATAGCTCTTGGATACGCAGATGCTTTTAGCGCATTATCAGAAGTCCAAGATATTTCATCAAATGCTGACAGATTTGTTTCTATGGCTGATGGTAAATTAGGAATAGTGCAATGGGTATTTTTAGGTTCAGTTGTTGTAATGCAGCTAACTCAAATTTGGGTTAAAAAAGAATCATGATAAATTTTAAATATTTATTAAATACTTTTGCAATTATATTTATTGTTAGTTGCGCAAATGATGATAATTCTGTTTCAAATGAAACAGGACCTATTTACAAAGGCCCATATTACAACGAATTCTTAGCATGTAATGCAGGTCCAGCATTTGAAGACGGAATACAAGAGATGCTTTCCGCATGGCAAGAACTCACACCTGCTGCTGGCCTTGGTTGGGCTGGAGTTTATGCTCCTAAAGGAGATGACCATAGATTTTCAAATGGTTGGTGGGAATTAGAATGGGACTCAAAAGAGAGCTCAGACAATGCATTTAATAATCCTTCACCTGAGTTCTTAGCATGGTCAGAAAAATACTCTGATGTGATGACTTGTGATGTTGAAGGAAGATTTCCTTGGACTTTTTACTTACCTAGAGATCCTGCTTCTTTTGGACAGGTAATGGGTGAAAATGGATATTTTGCATCTGAATTTTTAGCGTGTAATCTTAAGGAAGGTAAGTCTAGACAAGATTTACGTGCAACCGTAGTTCAGTTTAATGAATATCTTGATAAAAACGGTAGTGAGGTGCCATACTTCTATGGAGTTTATTTCCCAGAATTTGACAATGCTGATGCTGACTTTTTATGGGGTAATTGGCATGCAAGTTTTGATAGCATGAAAGCAGGAAATAAAGATTGGGAAGAAAACGGTAAAGCAATGCAAGCAAAGTTTGATGAAATATCTACATGTATTTCACCAGATTATTATGACAGCAGGGAGCTTTACAATAACCCCAATACATAATATTAAAAACTAATCTTTGATACGGAGGGGAAACCCTCCGTTTTTAAAATAGTTCAGCTAACATACACCTTGCTGAACCACCTCCATATTTTTCAATAGTAGAAATGTCTGAGTGAAGAACATCCTTGTAATATTTTTTTAATAAACCTTTATTATCAGATGTAAGTGAAGAATGAGCCTTGGATGACATTATTAAAAAATATTCGCCAATTTGGTTTTGAGCCTCAAGCGCATTTCCGCAAAAGCTCATAATTTGTTCTTTAGTAATCTCAAACACATCATGAAATCTTTCAACCTTTTGTCTGACAGTTTCTCGATATTCCTCTTTAATAACCTCATAACAAATACCAATAACTTCTGTTCCAACAAACATAAACACATCTGTGTGATATATAGGAGCATTGTTATGACTAAGAGTTTCAAATTTCACTAACTCAAAATCATTTTCGTTACACCAATTAACTAACTGATTTTCGTTTGTTCTCTCAGAAATACCAGCATAGACGCAATTATTGACACGATCTATAACCATACTGCTAGTAGATTCAAGAAAAATATTTTCATTTTCAAGATATGAGTAGTCTTTTGTAAGTTCATATGTCTTTGAAAGATAGTCAATCATTTCTGGTTTTCTTTCAATTCGTCTATTTGGAGCCATCATGCTAAACAATTGCATTGTTTTATTTTGAAAAGTTATAAACCAATTGGGAAATATATGATCAGGGCAGTCAGAACTACCCCGTAAAGAAGTAATTTTTATACCTGCATTAGTTAATATATCTTTAAATTTTGTAAACTCTTTGAGTGCATTTTCTGCAATTAGTTCAGGACTATGTAGGTTGTGTTTTTCTTGATATGCATTAGTCTCAGCTGTCTGAGGATTACATTGAAAAGCAACAGGCTCAATCATAAAAATATGATTACTTGATTGATTGATATTTGATTCTTTCATGATAAAAATAATGAGAGTAAAATACACAAATGCCCTCGAGTTTACAAGACCAATTTATAAAAAAAGAGGCACTATTTGGTGCCCAAAATTATGCGCCGCTTTCTGTTGTACTAGAAAAGGGCGAGGGAGCTTACTTGTGGGATGTTGATGGTAATAAATATTTAGATATGGTGTCTGCATATTCTGCAGTTAGCCATGGCCATTCTCATCCGGAGCTTGTAAAAATTATTAAAGAGCAAGCTGGCAAACTAGCAATTACCTCAAGAGCCTTCTATACAGAACCATTTGGAGATTTTTTAGAAAAGCTAACAAGTGTCTCAGGTTTTGAGAATGTTCTAACAATGAATACAGGCGCAGAAGCAGTAGAAACTGCAATTAAAGCTGCAAGAAGATGGGGTTACAAGACAAAAGGAATTCAAGAAAATGCAGCTGAGATTATTGTTGCTGATGGAAATTTTCATGGCAGAACAACTACTATTGTTGGTTTTTCCTCAGAAGATTCATATAAAGATGGCTTCGGGCCTTTTGCAAAAGGTTTTGTTGAGGCAAAGTTTTGTTGGACAGAATGTGGTTTAAATGAATCAATCAAATCCTTCGAGGAAAAAATTAATAAAAATACTTGCGCAGTTTTGGTTGAGCCTATTCAAGGCGAGGCTGGAATTAGAGTTCCTCAGAATGGATGGTTGAAAAAGCTAAGAGAAATTTGCTCTAAAAATAATGTTCTATTGATATTAGATGAGATTCAATCAGGTCTTGGTAGAACAGGAAAATTATTTGCATACGAGCATGAAGATATAAAACCTGATGGATTAATACTTGGAAAGGCCTTAGGTGGTGCTATGTTGCCCATATCGGCTTTTTTAAGTTCTAAAGAAGTAATGAATCATTTTAATGCTGGTTCACATGGCTCGACATTTGGCGGTAATCCTCTAGCAACTAAAGTAGCAAGTCGAGCAATCGAGTTACTCTTCGAGGACAATCTTATTGAAAATAGCAACATATTAGGTGAGTACTTTAAATCAAAATTGAAGGCAATTGATAACAAAATTATCAAAGATGTTAGAGGAAAAGGACTATGGATTGGAATGGAGTTAGAAGAGTCAGATATAAACGCCAAACATTTATGTCTAATGCTTTTAAACGAGGGTTTATTATGCAAAGAAACCCATAAAACAGTTATTAGGTTTGCACCTCCATTAATGATTACAAAAAAAGAGCTTGACTGGGCAGTTGATAAAATTTCAAAAGTCATAAGGTCCGTATGACAAATAAAAACTATTCATTTGATGAATTAGTTTGGGAAGAGATTGAAAAAATTCCTTATGGGAAGACAAAAACCTATAAACAAATTGCTAAAAAAATTGGAAATCCTAATGCTTGCAGAGCAGTAGCAAATTCATGCGGAAGAAACCCACTGCCTATTATTAGGCCATGTCATAGAGTGATTCGCTCAGATGGTTCAATAGGCGGATATAGTGCCCCAGGAGGAACTATCCTAAAAAGAGCTTTACTAAGAGCTGAGTCTTTTTAATCTTCT
>PAJW01000039.1 GCA_002710265.1 Gammaproteobacteria bacterium
AGAAATAAAATTGGTCCTAGCGAAAGAGGTCCAAAAATCGAACCAATACCCCCAAATATTATAAAGTCTCCACCACCAACACCATCAATACCTTTATATATCTTGAAAAAATAATTTACTAAATATAAAAAAATATAACCAATCAGGAAACCAAAAATTGAAAACCAGAACGGAGAAATATTAAAAATATATATAGAATCTTCAATAGCTAATGAAAAAAAAGTATTTCCAGTAAGCCCTAGTACAGTAATACTTATATTTAAAGGCAAAGGTAAATAAAGAAAATTTAAATCAAGAAAAAAGAGGATATAAAAAATAGTCAATATCAAAAATAGATATATCGAAAGAATTGAATATCCATAATTAAGAACAATAAAAATGCCAAGAATAAGAAAGAAAATCTCTGTTATCGGATAAAAAAAAGATATTTTACTTTTACAATTTATACATTTACCTTGTTGCCTTAAAAATCCAATCAATGGGATTAAGTTAAGGGAACTTATTTGCTTCTTGCATGTTGGGCATCTAGAACGCGGATATATTAAATCAGAAATTTTAAATTTTCCTATTCTTGATAATCTGTATATCAATGTTGAAGTAAAGCTTCCAATTGAAAGAAGAAAAATTGAAACTATAAAAAAATCAATTGTATCTATATTAAAATTTTGATTAATAAAAGGGTAGTTAAAAATATTTATCAATTTATTTTTTTCTTGTTATGAAATAACAAAATAATAAAAGAACAACCACAGGAAATGCATATGCGCCGATTATCATTAATTTATCAATCATTTATTGCTCCAGATGCATAGGCATCAGGTCTTCTAAAATCACCATATCCTGAAAACGTGTTGCCATTAAGCATTATAGTTTGAATACAGGTAAGTGGCTTAGAAACTTTAACTTTATATCCAATACTCTCTAATTCTTCGTACATATTTTCACTAATTGAAAACTCAATCTCTAAAATATCAGGCTGCCATTGATGATGAATTCTTTTTGCGAATGTAGCCTCCTCAAGATTCATTTCAAAATCAATGATATTCAATATTGATTGAAGAACAGCAGAAATTATTCTCGACCCCCCGGGACTTCCTGTAGTAAAAAATAATTTCCCATCTTTCATAACAATGGTAGGGGTCATGGAGCTCAAAGGCCTTTTAAATGGCACTATTTCATTTGCTTTTGCTCCTAGCAATCCAAACTGATTTGGTATACCAGGCGCAGCAGAAAAATCATCCATCTCATTATTCATTAAAATACCGGTATCTTTTATCACAACACCAGATCCAAAAGTCGAATTCAAGGTATAGGTTGAAGAGATAACATTTCCATATTTATCAGCTACTGAAAAATGTGTTGTTTCATGACTTTCATCATCCATGTACATACCTGGTAGAACTTTTGATGAGTTTAAACTAGTACCTAATTTAATTTTGTTGAAAATAGTTTTGGCATAAAGGGGACTAGTCAATTTATTAATTGGTACATCGTAAAAATCTGGGTCCCCTAGATACTTAGATCTGTCAGCATAAGCATGTTTCATAACCTCAGTAAGAAGGTTTATATAATCACTACTATTATGTCCTAAAGCATTAATATCATAATTTTGAAGAATGTTTAACATTTGAATTATATGAACCCCACCAGAAGACGGAGGACCCATTGTTATAATTTGAGCGCCTCTATATTCAGATTGAAGAGGTTCCCTCCAAACTGGCTCATAATTTTCTAGGTCATACAAAGAAATTAAACCACCATTATCCTTCATAGCTGATGATATTTTTTTTGCAATTTCTCCTTTATAAAATCCATCCCTTCCTTTGTTAGCAATAATTTTAAGTGTATTTGCTAAATCATTTTGGATAAGTTTTTTATCTTTAAAATTTGGATAATTTTTTTGGAAAATAGCTTTGGTTTCATCAAAATATGACAATTTTTCATTATATTCATATAAAACATCTGCCATAAAATCAGTTATTAGAAAACCATTTTTAGCATAATAGATTGCATCTTCAAGAAGCATCTCCCATGGAAGTGAACCAAATTTTTTATGAACTTCCCATAAACCAGCTACTGTTCCAGGTACGCCGCTTGAAAGATAACCAAAGGTCGAAAGTTTTTGATTATTAAATGATCCATTTTCTTGGAGGTACATATCTCTTTGAGATAGCTGCGGAGCTTTTTCCCTATAATCTATTGAGTAAGATTTTTGCGTATCTTGATCATAGATAACCATAAAACCACCACCACCAATATTTCCAGCTCTTGGAAGTACAACAGCTAATGTAAAAGCAATTGCAATTGAGGCATCGTAGGCATTTCCCCCTTTGTTAAGAATCTTCTCACCAACGTGAGTTGCAAGAAAGTGTTGAGTAGTAATCATTCCATTTTCGCCATACGCAATTTCTTTTTGAGCAGGCGTGTAGCCATAATCTATCGATATAGAGTGTATTGGCTCAGATGATAAAATATTAAACGAAACAAAAATGCAACAAAGTATTATTGCAGTATATTTTTTAAGTAAATTCTTTGTCTGCAACATTTTTAGCCCACTTGTAATTTGCTTTACCATTTGGAGCTCGTTGAACTTCGTCTACAAATATAACTTTCTTAGGAAGCTTATATCCAGCAATAAACTGTCTTGTAGAACTTACAAGATTGTCTTCATCTATTTCTTTATTACTCTCAAGCGAAACAACTGCTACAACTTTCTGTCCAAACTTTGAATCATCAACACCAACAACTAGACAATCAAATACTTCATTATTTCTCTTTATTGCTTCCTCAACTTCTTCAGGGTAGATTTTTTCACCAGCTGAGTTTATACAATTACTACCTCTTCCAAGTAGAGTTATAGTTCCATCCTCTTCTAATTTTGCATAATCTCCTGGGAAGCTATATCTAATCCCATCAATTTCCTTAAAAGTTTCTGCAGATTTTTTTTCATCTTTATAGTAACCAACTGGAACAAGCCCACTTGTTCCTATAAGACCAATTTTTTCAGTTCCCGGCTTTAGAACCTCTCCATCATCTGCTATGACGATTACCCCAGGATTAAGGGAAAATTTTGCTGTTTTTGGAGGATTGTCTCTGGTTGATACAGAACTGCCCATACCACCTTCAGTTGAACCCATGGTATCAATCAACTGCATATCATGATGCTCCAGCAAACCGTTTTTAACTTCTTCACTCCACATAACACCACTTGATATAATTACTTTTACAGAACTTAAGTCATAAGGCTTTCCTTGATTACTAGCATTATTAAGTGCATCTAGCATTGGTTTTGCAAATGCATCTCCAACAATAACAATATTTGATGTTTGAGTATCTTCTACTTGAGTCCACATTTGATCAGCATCAAAACCTAGATTTCTTGATGTTATTGCAGTACCACCTAACAATAATGGAAGAAATGCTCCAAGCCACATTCCGGTTCCATGCATTAAAGGACATCCAATCAGGCTCCTAATAAATGTATTATCTTTTTTGAAACTATGTATTTGTTCTTCTAGATTATTTATGTCTTCAGGAACATCGTATCCCATTGCTTTTAGAGTGCTAAAAAGGACCACCAAGAACTCACCTTGTTTATACATAACACCTTTTGGCATACCGGTAGTACCTCCGGTATAAAGCATATATATTGTTTCAGGGTCTCTATAAATTCTATCCATCGGTATCGATGAATCCAATAATTGCTCATAATTTAATGCATCAGGAAAATGTGATTCAGTCCCGTCAGATATTTCTATCCATGCTTTTATATTTGGAAGGGAGTTAGCTATTTCTTTAATTCTATCGCTGTAACAGGCATGATAGAAAACAGCCTCAGAATCAGAGTTATCTAAAAGATAAATCAGTTCTTCAGCAACATACCTATAATTAACATTTATTGGCACGCCACCAATCTTAAAAATTGCATTTTGTGCGATTAAATATTCATTTGAATTATTTAAATATAGTCCAGCTTTTGAGTTAGCTTTCAGACCAGCATTTGACAACGCAGTTGCAATTTTACTAGATTTATTATCATAATCTTTCCAAGTAACAACTTCGTCTCCACAAATTAGAGCATCATTGTCTGGAATGATATCGGAAATCATTTCCCATACAGAAGCAAAATCAAGATTCATAAACTCTCCCTTTTTAAAAATATTTTAAAAATACAATTAAAATATTTGTATCGCAATATTTACTAATCTAATAGTAAAATATCGTTTAAACATAATAAAGAAATTTTATGAATGATTCTAATAAATTATTTAATCAAATAACCGAAGAACTAACACAAAAAGGACAACTATTTGAAACAAGGGAGTATACAGATTCTTTTGGTTTAAAAAACAAAGAGTTTGCATCCTTTTCAGACAGCTTAAGAAAATATTTTGATTTCGCTGCAATGCACGGCGAAAAGGACTTTCTAGTTTATGAAAATGAACGATATTCTTTTATAGATGTATTTAAAATTTCTGCCAAAGTTGGAAATGCTCTTATTGATGCTGGCATACAAAAAGGTGATCGTGTTTCAATTTGTATGCAAAATAACCCTGAATTTATATTTGCATACATGGGTATAGTTGGAATAGGTGCAGTATGCGTACCTCTTAATTCATGGTGGGTTCCAAGCGAAGTTATTTATGGTCTAGAGCATTCACAATCTAAACTTATTTTTGGCGATCAAAAAAGACTCCAAGGCCTCGAATCAATTGAAATTACTAAAATTATTACAAGCTATACCCCTGATGATAATTTTATAGATTTTAAAGACTTCATAAAAGATAAGTCTGAGACATGGCCTGAAATAGATATTGAAAGAGATGATGATGCAACAATATATTACACATCTGGTTCTACCGGGAAACCAAAAGGTGTATTGTCTTCTCAAAGAGGTCTTCTATCTTCAATGTTTAGCTGGGCTTTTATGGGTTCAGTATTAAGTGAAAGAGAAAAAAGATTAGGTAATGACAGTACTTCATTAATAGAAACAGATTCTTCTATATTGCTTTGTGTACCTTTATTTCATGCAACTGGGAGCCATGTCGCTTTCCTTCTTTCAATTCTAGTAGGAAGAAAAGTTGTTATGATGAAAAAATGGGACGCTGGAGAAGCTCTTAAATTAATTAATGAAGAGTTAGTCACAGATATAACCGGAGTACCGACTCAAACATGGGAGCTATTAAACCACCCTGATCGAGATAAATATGACCTCTCTTCATTGAGAACGCTTGGAGGAGGTGGCGGACCAAGACCAGCTGAACACGTTAAATTACTTGATAAAAATTTTAAAGGGCGGCCTGGAATAGGATATGGACTTACTGAAACAAACGCCTTAGGCACATTGGCCAGTGGTGATGAATATGTGGACCATCCTTCTTCAGCTGGAAGAGTGGTTCCTCCACTGACTCAAATAAAAATTATTGATAAAGATTGGAATGAACTGCCTGAAGGCAGCATAGGTGAAGTTGCTATTAAATCTCAATCAAATATGAAGGGTTATTGGAGAAATGAATCTGCAACTAAAGAATGCATAAATGAACATGGTTGGTTTAAATCAGGTGATTTAGGAAAGTTTGATGGACCATTCTTATATATATTGGATAGATTAAAAGATATGGTAATTCGAGGCGGTGAAAATATTGCATGCCCAGAGGTAGAAGGAGCAATTTATGAACACCCAGATGTTTTAGAAGCAAGCGTATTCGGTATTCCTGATGAGAGACTAGGAGAGATATTATGTACTTCAATATATTTAAGAGACAATTCTAATGCTACGGAAGAAACAATACGTGATTTTCTATCAAACAAACTTGCAGCATTTAAGATACCTGCGGTTATTAAATTTTCAAGTGAGCCATTACCAAAATTGGCGTCGGGTAAATTTGATAAACCAACACTAAGAGGTTTATTTGAAAATAAATAAGTGTTTTACTTTCAAAACACCAAAAAAAGAGTAAAAATATTATCTTATTTAATATAATTATGCTGTGAAGATATTAGTTATTGAAGACGAGCCAGATATTCGAAGAAATCTAGAATACAATCTTTCTAGAGAAGGTTTTTCAGTATCAGGAGCTGCCTCTATCTCAGAAGCTAAATTAATTCTAAATTCTGATTTTTTTAATTTAATACTTTTAGACTTAATGTTGCCTGATGGATCAGGGTTAGATTTATGCAAAAGCATAAAGGCTGATGCAAAAACAGAATCAACTCCCATAATAATCTTAACTGCAAAAGATGATGAAGTTGATAGAGTTTTAGGATTTGAATTAGGCGCAGATGATTATGTAACAAAACCATTTAGCGTAAGAGAGCTAATTTTAAGAGTTAAAGCTGTATTAAAGAGAGGAACTAAAAAGAGAGAAATTGTAGAGGTTGAAAGACAGTTCGCAGATTTAAAAATTGATGTTGACTCTCATGAAGTTCATGTTGATGACAAAAAAATTAATTTAACAGCTTTAGAGTTTAGATTATTAAGACAATTAGTTGATAGAAGAGGTAGAGTTCAATCTAGAGATCAGCTTCTATCAGATGTTTGGGGTTATAGCTCTGAAGTGACAACAAGAACTGTTGATACTCATGTTAAAAGATTAAGAGAGAAATTAGGACCGATGGGTAAATATGTCCAAACAATAAGAGGCGTAGGTTACAAATTCGCAAGAACTCCAGATTAAATCATGGGATATAGATTCCGAATCTTTTTAATTGTCTTTATTTCTATGGGAATAGGAATCCTATTCTCAAATATAATATCATCTAATTCTGATATCTCATTACTTGTTGTAACGCTCTCGCTATTTATTGTCGCTACTATTGCTTCACTACTATTCATTAATTTTTCATATCAAAATATATCTAATTTAGAGGCATTAGCTTCAAAAATTGCAGACGGAAGAACAAAGAAGAGATACATAAAGGCATTAAAAGAGGATTCTGGAGAATTTGGAAATGTAGCTTTGAGCATATCAAAAATTTCAGAAAACCTTAAAGATAAAATTAATCAAATTGCCAAACAGAGAGATCAATTTGGTTCTGTTCTTGATGATTTGGGAGAAGGAATAGTTGTTACAGATCAAGATGGTGATATAACGTTTGAAAATGATCAATTTTCACAAATTTTAAACTTAAAAAATGTTAGCGGTCAAAATATTAAAGATTTGGGAATTAAGTCACTTGGATATCTCTTCAGAAGATCAAAAAAAAGAAAAAGAGCAGATATTGAATTTGAAATCGAGCTTAATGATAATTCTAATAGATGGGTCTTGGCTACAATAAATCAAAGTAAGACTACTAAAGAATATATTCTTGTAGTACATGACATTACTCAACTTAGAAGTCTTGATTCAATGAGAAGAGATTTTATTTCAAATCTTTCGCATGAACTTAGAACTCCTGTAAGCGTAATTAGAGCCAATTCTGAAACTCTAATTGATAGTGCCTTGGATGATAAAAAACAAGCTAAAATTTTTGCTAAAGCTATTTTGCATAATGCAGAAAGATTGACCGATATGGTCTCTTCTTTATTAGATTTATCAAGAATAGAGTACGGTGAACTTAAATTAAATTTTGAACAATTAGATTTGGACTTATTCTTTAAAAGATATATTGAATCGATATCAACTCTATCAAAGAAAAAAAACATCAATATATTATTCAATCCTCAGCATCAGGGTGCTATCAATGCTGACTTTCAAGCTTTTGAAAGAATTATGAATAATTTAGTAGATAATGCTATTAAATACTCTGAAAAGGATTCTCAAATAATTATATCAACCTCTAATGAATCTGATGAGTATATTAAAATCATGGTTGAAGATAGCGGAGAGGGGATTTCTTCAGAGGATAAAGACCACATATTTAGTAGATTTTATAGAACAGCCTCTGCACGGGCTACTGACAATCAAGGAAGTGGCCTCGGTCTAGCAATTGTGAAACACCTGGTAAACAGTCTTAATGGAGAGGTTGGTGTTCAAAATTCAGAGTCAAAAGGTTCAATATTTTGGTTTACCGTTCCAATAAGTTAATTTTCAATCTTTCTTATTAAACTTTCATTCAAAAAATAAGATAAACTAGATTGGTCTTGATATGAATGTACTAAATATAAAAAAAATAATTATTATATTATCTATGGTGATTGCTTTGCTATTGAGTATTTTTACAATACTCAAAATTTTAGAAGAGCCCTCTATAAGAACAATTGATATACCAAATATTAAAAATATTGAATTTTCATCAACTATTGAGAGCTCTGCTCAAACTAATCTTGATTCAACTAATAATAATTTTGATTATCAATTGATTGGATATAGGTCTGGTAAAACTGATTATTCGGTTATTTTAAAGAAAGGCAATATGGAATATGTTGTATCTGATGGTGATAAACTAGAGGGTATTTACGAGCTTGTGTCTGTAAACGAAGATGAAGTAATATTTAGCAATCAAGGAAAAATATATAAAATTAAGAACACCGTTGGAAAATAAGAAATGAAATCATTACAGCAAAAACTAATAATAACAATGATAGGTTTTTTTATTATCAGTAGTAATGCACAAGAAACATTTATCCTTAATTATGAAGATGTTGATATCAAAAAAGTTACTCAGTATATAGCTCAATTTTCAAAAAAAACGATTATTCTGGACCCCAGAGTAAAAGGTAAAATCACAATTTATTCAAATGCGAATCTAAATCGTGAGCAGGTTTGGAACGTTTATTTAAGAACAATTCAGGTAAATGGTTTCAGTACAATTGAGGAGGATGGATTCCTAAGGGTTGTACCAGAAAATGAAGCGACTAGAGATAGTTCGTATGCCAGTGGTTCTGGTAACTTTGAAACCCTAATAATACCTCTTAAAAACAGACCGATAGAAGAAATTTTACCCATGATCAAACCAATTACTGGAAGACAGGCTCACTTATCAAGCATTCCTTCAATCAACTCAGTTCTTCTTGTTGATAGGTCGAGTAATGTAGAAAGAATTAAAAATTTACTTGAAGATTTAGATAAAAATAATACAGCTAAAATTAGTATTATTAGNCTGGATAATCTNTCTTCAATCGAAGCGGTTAGGATTCTTGANAGATTAAAAACACAGAATAATCCATCAATTAATCAGTTTATTGCAATACCATTTACTCCATCAAATTCTGTTATTTTATCGGCAAATNATTTAATAACTCAAAATATAATTTCAACATTAGATACCCTAGATAAGGATGTCACNGANAATGATTCCACTGATGTTANATATCTTAAATATGCAAAAGCNTCAGATATNGCTCCTATATTAACCTCAATTGCTGGAACTTTTGTGAGCGATGNTGAGGGTAGCAAAACGGTTATCACTCATCATGAAAAAACAAATTCTTTAATAATTTCTTCGGCAGAAGAAAATATAAATTCTATAAGAAATATCATCGCAAAATTAGATATTCGAAGNGCTCAAGTTCTAGTNGAAGCAATTGTTGTAGATATGTCTGAAAATGCTGCTAAAACTTTGGGAGTGGAAGCTATCTTTACCGGTGATGATGACGAGAGTATTCCAATTGGAATAACAAGGTTTACTGGCTCAGGCCCAGACTTATTAGGAATTGTTGGTGCAGCTGATGANGCTACAGATGTNACTGTTACAACTACGGCAGTATCCTCATTATTAAATACTCAGGGTCTTGTTGCAGGTTTTGGNGATTTAACAAAAGGTGATGATAATTTTATAGGAATATTAAATGCAATAGCATCAGACACTGATTCAAATATACTCTCAACACCCTCAATATTAGCTATGGATAACGAGCCAGCAAGACTGTTTATTGGTCAAGAAATACCAATTACTACTGGAGAAAGTCTNGGGACAAATAANTCAAATCCATTCAGGACTACATCAAGACAGGAGGTGGGTATTGAATTAGAAATCACCCCTCAAATAGATGAAGGTTCCTCAGTTATTTTAAACATTAAACAAGGTGTTTCAGGGGTAGCAGGTGTTGCACAAAGTGGATTAGATTTGATAACCAATAAACGAGAAATAGAAACAACAGTTCTTGTCGATAACAATCAAATTATTGTTCTGGGAGGCCTCATTGATGAAGACGTCCAAGAGGTGATTTCAAAAGTACCAGTTCTTGGTTCAATCCCTATACTTGGAAAGCTATTTCAATCATCTTCCAGTACNACTAATAAGAAAAATCTTATGGTATTTTTAAAACCAACAATACTAACTGATTCAAATTCTTCTAANGAAATTTCTCTAGAAAAATANAATTATCTTAAAGCGCAAAAAGAGCTAAATGAAAAATTAGACATCATTGATCTTACCAANCCTAAAGATTAATTATGATTATTG
The DNA here is from genome assembly GCA_002710265.1 of Gammaproteobacteria bacterium. Lineage (GTDB taxonomy): Bacteria > Pseudomonadota > Gammaproteobacteria > Magnimaribacterales > D2472 > SAR86A. The sequence continues at coordinate 10,348 of PAJW01000039.1, forward strand.
ATAACGACAAGGTTAGAAAAGACTTGCTNCCATATGATTTTGTAAGAAGNAATGAAGTAATAGTTACGGAGAACGAAGGCAACTATTTAATTATTTCTACAAAAGACCCATCAAGACAAATTTTTGAAGAACTNCAAAGACATTTACGTTCAAGTTTTGAAATAAAAATATGTGATTCATCTACTTTCAATGAAATATTAACTAATTCATTCTCAATTACTAATCATGANGGCGATTTATCTGAAGAACTTTCTGATGAGTTTGATATTCAAGATTTTGCAGGAAGTATTAATGCTACCGAAGACCTTCTTAGCGGTAACAATGATACACCTATTATAAAACTAATTAATGGAATCATAAGCCAAGCTATAAAAAATAGAGCATCTGATATTCATTTTGAACCGTACGAAGATTCTATAGTTGTTAGATATAGAATAGACGGAATTTTAAAGGAGATATTAAAACAGGATAGCAAAATAGCATCAGTATTGATTTCTAGAATTAAAATAATCTCTGGTTTAGATATTTCAGAGAGAAGATTGCCTCAAGATGGAAGAGTATCCTTGTCATTGGGAGATAAGAATATAGATGTTCGTGTATCTACTTTACCTTCTTCTTACGGTGANAGAATTGTTCTAAGAATTCTTGACAAACAATCTGCTCAAATAAATATTGATGATCTAGGCCTACCACTTTCAATACTATCAAATTACAAGTCTTCATTGAAAGACCCTGAGGGGATTATTCTTTTTACTGGTCCAACAGGTTCAGGTAAAACCACTACTCTTTATGCGGGCTTAAGATATTTAAGTGACTCGTCTCAAAATATTTTAACTGTTGAAGATCCAATAGAATATACATTAAATGGTATTGGACAAACACAAGTTAATACAAAAACTGGCTACACTTTCGCAAAAGGTTTAAGAGCAATTCTTAGACAAGATCCCGATGTTGTTATGGTCGGAGAAATGCGTGATGTAGAGACCGCTCAAATTGGTATTCAAGCCAGTTTAACTGGCCATTTAGTCTTATCGACTGTTCATACAAATAGTGCTGTTGCAGCTTTGACAAGATTGCGAGATATGGGAATAGAGTCATTTTTATTAGCATCCAGTATTAGAACAATAATATCTCAAAGGCTCGTAAGAAGATTATGTAAAAACTGTAAAGTTTCCTCCCAACCCTCAAATGAAGCTATGGAAATTTTTAAACTAAAAAAGAGCGAAGAAACTTACGTTGCTATAGGTTGTGATAGTTGTGGCAATACAGGTTATCAAGGAAGAATTGCTATAGCAGAATGTATTCAAATCGATAAAAATTTAAAAGACTTAATCCATAACAATGCATCAGAGAATGAAATAGCTGACTATGTTTTTAAAGAAAATAAATCAATCGACGAGGCATCAATCAATCTCATCAAAGAGGGCATCACATCTTGCGAAGAGATAATGAGAGTAAATAATATAAAAGAAGATGCCAGCTTATAGTTATGTAGCATTAAATCAGGATGGCTCCAAGAAGAAAGGCATCATAAGTGCTGAATCTGAAAGGGAAGCTAGAAGGCTAGTTAAAGATTTAAAATTAACTCCGCTAAAAGTTATTGAATCAAAAAATCTTGGCAAAACATTAAAGATTAAGAATAAAGATATAGTCATCATGACTAGGCAACTTGCAACCCTGTTGGAAGCGAGCACTCCGCTTGTTGAATCAATAGAAATCACAGCTAATCAAATAAAAAATCAAAATCTTGTCTATGTACTTTTTGGTTTAAAAGAAGAAATAATTCAAGGGAGAAGACTTGGAAATGCAATGAAAAAGTTTCCTGGAGTTTTTTCAGATACATATATTTCTATGGTTTCTGCTGGAGATTCCTCGGGTAATCTCGATACTGTTTTTNCAAAATTAGCAGATTATTTAGAAGAAAGTGCTGCTATCAAACAAAAAGTAATGTCAGCTCTTACTTACCCAATAATCCTCATAGGATTTTCAATTGTAGTGATAATATCCCTNTTAGCATTTGTTCTTCCAAGCGTTGTTAATCAATTTATAAAAGCTGGAGCAGATTTACCATTAATTACAAAAATATTATTAGGTATATCAAACAATATTTTAGTTATCTTAATCATTAGCTTTATTATTTTCGCAGGCTTTTACTATTTTTATATAAACGCTATAAAAGATATAAATAAAAAAATTTTATTTGATAAGAAAATATTAAATATGCCTTTGATTGGAAACTTCATTCTAAATTCTGAGTTAGAGAGATTTTCAAGCACTATGGAATTATTGATTTCATCNGGAGAAAATTTAGATATCGCCCTAGAAGAGAGCTCTAAAATTTTNAANAATAAATACCTGTCAAATATTGTATTAAANGCTAAAAATGATGTTGTTGAAGGNAAGGATTTTATTAAATCTATGCAACAAGAATCAATTTTCCCAGATATATTTATGCAATTAATTTCTAGCGGATATAAGTCAGGNAANTTAGCTGGAATGTTTAATAAAGTGTCTCAGTTCATGAAAGCTGAAATAGAAACCAAACGTTCCGTTTTTCTATCATTGCTTGANCCAATTGTAATTATTTTGATGGGTGGATTTATTATGCTGATTGTTCTAGCTATACTAATACCTATTATGCAAATGAATACCTTAGCAATATGAAAAATAATCAAAAAGGTTTTACTCTTGTCGAATTAATGGCTGTACTAGTCATATTAGGAATTTTAGCTACTGTTGTTGTTGTAAGTGTAGATCCAGTNTTTCAAAGGGCAAATTTAGAAAAAATAAGAGCTGATATGGCAAATACAGGAAAAGCTCTTGAACTATATAAATTTAATGAGCTAACTTATCCCTCGACCTCTCAAGGATTAGATGCATTAGTAATACCTCATTCAGAACTTAAAAATCCTTTTTTATATCCAGAGGGTGGGTATATTTCATCTATTCCGACAGACCCATGGGGAAGAGAGTATATATATGAATATCCACCTAGAAGATCTGCCAAATATGATCTATACACGCTTGGAGCAGATGGTATAGAGGGTGGTTCTGGTGAGGATTCTGATATTGGAAACTGGATGCAAAGATAAANTATTCTTAAAAGGGTTTACGCTCATTGAGGTATTAGTAGTTATCTTAATAATTGGAATAACTACNACTCTGATTACTTTAAATTTTAGTTCGTTAAACTCTATAGAAAAACAGAAAAATACCATTGATAAAAGATTCGCGTATTTGACTGAGGAGAGTATTATTACTGGCAAGGTTATTGGATGGTATGCTACAAACAATTCTCATTATGCAGCTTATTTATCAAATAATAGTGAAANTTCTAATGAGGTTTTCTTAGAAACTACATGGACAGATAACAACTCTTTAAAGAAAATTTTNAAGTTTGCNGATGGCACTAAAATAGAACTTGGAAATAATAAATCNAATAGCCCGATTTTAATNTTTTACCCATCTGGTGAAAATTCCGGTGGAACACTTGAACTACACTATAGTGATTTTCTTCAAAANATTACAATCAAAAATAATGCGGTCATTCAAAATGAAATTACTAAATATTAAAGAAAAAGGATTCAGTCTTATAGAAGTAGTTGTTGCATTATTTATTTTAAGTATATCTGTTATAACTATATACAATCTAATAATTTCTACTTCTGTTTCAACGTTTCAACTAGAACAAAAATATTTAGCAAAAGAAGTAGCAAATAACCGTATTGCATTAATAAATACTTTAGAAAAACCTATGAAACCCATAAACAGAAAAGGTGAAATGGTTATGGGTGGTCAGAATTGGCTTTGGGAAGAAGAAATAAATAAAAATATTACCAACGAATTTTATGATTTTACTATTTCAGTGAAGTTAGAAAATAAAAATGAATACACCTATATTACAAAAGGATTCATATTTGATGAATAGGGGATTCACATTAATAGAAATTTTAGTCTCTCTTGTTATTTTGTCTATGATTGCAGTAATATCATCAAACATATTACAGTCATCCCTTGAACTAGAAAGAACCTCAACATCAAGACTAGCTGATGTAAGAAATCTCAATTTTTCGTCTGTAATAATTAGAAGAGATATTAGACAGATTGTTAATACAAATCTACGCGATGGTTTTGGTAACTCAATAGATGGCACATTTTCTGGTAATAACCTGACTAAAAAATTTTTCTTTAATACAAAAGTTAATTCTATATCAAATGAAGTATCTCCAATTAAAAGAGTTGAATATGAGTTAATCGATGATAAATTTGTAAGAAAACAATATTTCTCTTCAAACCCATACAACTTCGATGAATTTATCTCCTCAAATGTCATTGATGGAATCACAAAGATAGAAATACTCTTTCTTCATGAAAAAAAATGGTATTCATTCTGGCCAATAGATAAAAAAACAAGGAGCAAGATTCCTAAATTAATTAAGCTCGAGTTCACTCAAAATAATAAAGAGTATTTGTGGATTATAGAGCCAAATATAGATTATGAAGTTCAAAAATAGAGGGGTAGTATTAATATCAATTTTAATGATAGTGTTATTGTTATCTGCTATTGCAATAACCTTTGGAAATAAATATTTAGTTGCTTTAAAAAGAGCTCAGTTCATTGAATTTCAGTCATTATCATTAAATGCATTTAGAAATGTAGAGGCTTTGTCCTTAAATAAAATAGATAAATCCTTAAGATTTAATTCAAATAATATAACCAAAGAAAATCCTTTAATAAAAGATGAAATNTTTTTTGAAATAAANGGAGCAAAAATTGTAGGTTCAATTGATGATGCNTCNAATTGTTTTAANATTAATTCTCTTGTTATAAAGAATAAAGATGANTATCAAGAAAATAAAAAAAGTATAAATGCTTTNCGTGAACTGCTGTATTTAANTGAAGTAGACAATAATATAATTGAAGAAATTATTGATCAAACAATTGACTGGATAGANANAAATTCGAACCCAAGAGCATACGGACTTGAGGATTATTACTACTCAGGGCCATTACATAGCCCAAGAGAATTTAGTGCGAGCAGGCTATTAATTAACATAGAAGAATTAAAAAGTATTCCATCTGTTAGATTGGTGGATTGGAAAATTTTTGACCATTTATTTTGTGCTTATCCATTTGCCNCTAACCTTAAATTAAATATAAATACATTAGATGAAACAAACATCCTGTTATTAACTTCATTTTTTCCTATGATTGATATAAAAGATGCAGAATACATAATTGATAACATACCTTTAGATGGTTTCCGTGACATTAATACATTTTTACAGACTTTTAATGATATTGATNTAAGCTCNCCCTATGGAGAAGTTTTNTTTACATCAGATATTTTTACGGTTAAAACAGTTATAGAATACGAAGGTTATTCTGCGTCTTCAGAAAGTACTTTAATTTATGGAAAGAATAAAAATGGCTATATTCTTTCAAGAACTTATAATGGAATTTAATGAAAACATACATATTATTTCCTGAAAACNTAGAACTTGAAAAATTTTCTTTACTATCAAGNAATGATGATTTTCTTAAAATNAATCATGGCTTGTCCTTCAATGANTTAGATTTTATTGAAAGTAAGGATAGATTNATTTATTTACTGCCNTCAAANTTAGTTTCAAGTCATACTTTTGTTCAAAACAACAACTTATCTTACTCAAATAATCTCGCTAATTTTATTTCTGAAGTTGATACCAATCTTGCAAATGATGTTTCAGAAAATACATTTTTTATNTTTAATGAAAATGGTTTTGTTATTAATAAAAGCACTTTAGATAAAATCAACTCATGCTTAAGCATGCTTAAATGTAATTCAATAGTTATACCTGATTATTATATAAATCAGTCCACCGATATAGATACCATCACTCAATTTAATGACAAGTTCATTTTTTCGTTTAAAGATGGAACAGGTTCATCCATAGAGGATAATCAAATCGAATATTATTTAACAGTGATTAAAAANATNGTTCCTGACTTTAATCCAACGATACATAGCTCTAACAAAGATATAAAAAAATTATTTAAAGACNGTGATTTTCATTCGGATATTAGCTTTAAAAATTTTGCTGATAAAAATTTTAATAATTTACCCAACTTCTACAAATTTATCCCTAATCTAAAAAATATCTCCTCAAAACTTGATATTTCTAAGACCGAGATATTCGCATTTGTTGCATCTTTTATTATTATCTTTTCTACGCCATTTATTCTTATTAATGAAAATGAAAAAACTGCTCAAGAGTATGAGAGTGCTACTTTCAATGTATTTAAAAAAATCGACAATAATATCAAGAGAGTTGTTGCTCCACGAAATCAAATTGACCAAATATTAAAACAACTTCCAAATATAAATACTGAAGTTAATGTAAAGACACTTCCTGTNAAAAACTTAGATTTTTTAGTCTCCATGGGAGANAAATATCTTGAAAGTATTAATTTAGATATTANTCAGAACGAAGCAGACATATTGTTTAAAAATATGCCTGAAACGCAATTCAAAATCATAAAAGGCCTTAGTGAAAATTTTGATGTGACTATCCTCAATGANGATGTTATTTATTCGGACAAAAAAGTTTCTGGTGAAATAAAACTGGGTTTTAAATAATGGAGTATCTAACCAACCTTAATTCAAGAGAAAAAAAACTTTTATCTTTTGCTGCANTGGTTTTNTCTNTAGGGCTCATTTTNTTATTAATTAATAATTCATTAAATAGCTACTCTCAATCTAAAAAGAAAGCNGATAAGGCGAGAGGTGATTATGAATACGTAATCTCAAAAGCTGAATTATTAAGCAGTTCACTTCTAGCTAAATCATCCAACCCGACTTCAATTGAAAATTTTATTAGGACTAATATTTCAGCCCAACCCAATAGTCTAAAAGTCTCAAACCAGGATGGATTGATAAAAGTATCATTTAGTTCAGATAGTTTGAAAGACTCTATTAGTACTACAAATGAAATTTCATCAAAGCTAGGTAAGAACTTAACTAATATTAGTTATAAGAAAACTCAAGATGGTCAAGTGACAGAAATTTTGATTAATTAGTTCTGAAATAATACTTATATATTAAAAAAGCGGTTCCTAAAAACTCTGAAATATATTTTTTCATTCTTTACTTATCTTCGTAGATTGACATTTTTTTTGAGTATAACTCATGGAAAGTTTTTACAGCAATA
>PAJW01000040.1 GCA_002710265.1 Gammaproteobacteria bacterium
TTATAAAGCTTATATAGGTGTAAATTACTAAGCTGTAAAGAGGTCTCTAATATGAAATTGAACAGCTTTATTACCTTGCCAATCATTTTTCTTAACAACCCCTGCAAAGTGTAATAATGACCCAGAGTGATTCATAATTATATCACCTAAAGGAGTACCTTTTGAGCTAAAGGCAATCGCATCAATATTACCATAATTTGCATTAGAAATTTTAATTTTAAGGTGTCCATTTCCTACCTCAGACCAGTAATCAATTTTTGCATTTTTAATAATAAATTGAGGTTCAGGGTTACCCTGACCATAGGGAGAAGCAACATTAATTAAATTATATAAGTCTCTGTTAATATTAGATGAATCAATAATTTCATCATAATAATTTATTTTATTTAAAGTAGTGCTATTTGACTGTAAATAAATTTCTTCTTCACAAAAATTTCTAAATTTTTCAAAAGTATCTTCATAAAGAGAAAATCCCGCAGCCATTTTATGACCACCACCTGATACTAGTAAATTTTTATTAACGGCTTTAATTATCAATTTTCCTACATCTATTCCTGAAATAGATCGTGCTGATCCTGTTAATTTTCCTTGAGAAGAACTTAAAACAAAAGATGGCCTATAATATTTATCTTTTAACCTACTTGCCACAATCCCCAAAACACCCAAATGCCAGTTTTCACCTGAAACAATTACTGAATTAGGAAAACTATTTAATTTTTTAATAGTAAAATTATTTTCAATATTATTTATAGCCTCGAAAAGAACAGTTTCTTCTATATTCTGCCTTTGCTTATTAAGATTATTTAATCTTTCAGAAATTGCAAGCACCTCATCTTCACTGTTTGATGTAAGCAATCTTACTCCTAGATCAGAGGCACCAGTTCTGCCTGCTGCGTTAATTCTTGGCCCTATTCTAAAGCCTAACTCTGTAACACCAATTTCTTTAGAACCAGAGATAGATTTTAAACCATCAATACCTAGTCTTGAATTCTTTGAAATTATATCAATGCCTTCTTTTACAAATGCTCTATTAAGACCTCTTAATTGAACAACATCGCATACTGTCCCAAGCGCAACTAAGTCTAAATATTGTTTCAATGATGGCTCTTGAATATCTGGAAAAATATTCTTATCTCTTATTGCCCTTCTTAATCCGACGATAAAAATAAAAGTAAGACCAACTGCAGCTAAATCATTTAAACCAGATTTATCCTCATTTCTTGAGGGATTTATATGCGCATAGGAGTTCGGGAGATCATTATCAACTTTATGATGATCGATTATAATCGATTTCATACCTCTTGATTTTGCATAAATCATTGGTTCAATAGAGGTTGCGCCACAATCAACAGTAATAAAAGTATTAACTCCGTTATCATAAAAAAAATCAATTGCAGCTTTATTGGGCCCATAGCCCTCTTTTAAACGATTAGGAATATATATTTCTGTTTTTATACCATAGTGATTAAAGAACAATTTTAAAATTGAAGACGATGTAGCTCCATCAACATCATAGTCACCCAAAATACCGATTTTTTCTTTTCTTGATATACATTCAACAATAAAATCAACACCTTTATCAAGGTCAAATAATTTACTAGGGTCCAAAATTAGCTTATTAACCTCAGGATTTAAAAAAGAATCAACATCGGAAGAAAGAATTTCTCTTCCAGCAAGAATTTTGGCTAATAATTTAGGAATTTTATTTTCGTTTTCAATAATAGATATTTTCTCTAAATCTGATACTCTTTCTTTCCAAAGAGACCCCTTAGCAGAAAATTTATTTTCTAAAAAAGATCCACTTTTTGTCATTATTTTTACAAATTAAATTTTTCTTTATTTGTATGATGAGACTTTATCCAACGAACAGTACCACTTGAAGATCTCATAACTACTGTATTTGTCCATAAGCCGTTATTATTCTCAATACCACTTAACATTGAGCCATTAGTTACTCCAGTGGCGGCAAATAAGGCATCACCACTGACTAATTCATCTAAAGAATAAATTTTATTATAATCAGAAATACCCATCTTAGAGGCTCTGTCTTTCTTTTCCTGATCTTCAAGAACGAGCTTGGCTTGCATTTGTCCACCGGTACACCTAAGCGCTGCTGCAGCTAAAACACCTTCAGGAGCACCGCCAATACCCATATACATATCAATACCAGTTTGAGGGTCCGTTGTATGAATAACTCCAGCAATATCTCCGTCAGGAATTAGTCTTACTCTTGCTCCTGATGAACGAATAGACTCGATAATATCAGCATGTCTTGGCCTATCAAGAACACAAACTGTTACTAATTCAATTGGTTTTTTTGTTGCTTTACTATAAGCCTTAACGTTAACATCAGGATCTTCATCTAGATGAATAAGGTTGTTTGGACAACCAGGTCCAATAGCAATTTTATCCATATAAACATCAGCTGCATTTAATAAAGATCCTTTCTCAGCCATTGCAATAGTAGTAAGTGCATCAGCTTGACCCTTAGCAGTCAGAGTAGTCCCCTCTAATGGGTCTAAAGCAATATCAACTTTTGGTCCATTACCTGTCCCTACTTTCTCACCAATATACAACATTGGTGCTTCATCTCTTTCACCTTCACCGATAACAACTTCACCTTGAATATCAAGCTTATTAAGTTCATTTCTCATTGCATCAACTGCGGCTTGATCAGCTTCTTTTTCATTACCCCTTCCAACCAATAAAGAGGATGCAACAGCAGCCCTCTCAGTAACTCTAACCAATTCAAGAGTCAGTATTCTATCAATATTACTCATTTAAACACCTCATTAATCGTCCTTAAGGACAGGTAAAAAAATTGGATTCAATGAAATTAAATCCGTATTTATTAATTCTAAAAAAGCAGAATTAATTGAATCTGTATCAACAGGATGTGTAAGCATAATAACAGGGGTAGAATTTTTTTCACCCTTTAAATGCTCACCTCCTCTCTGAATAACTTGATCAATAGAAATACCATTTTTTTCTAAAATTGATGTAAATTTTGCCATTGAACCTTTTTGATCAACTAAAAATGTTCTTAAATAATAACACCTATTTGAAATTTCTATTTTACTGACTGAGTCAGTTAAATCCTCAAAAGATTTACTAAAAAGATGACTTTTTGTGCCTTGAGAAAAATCTATAATGTCAGATAAAACAGAGGCGGATGTAGGTCCTTCGCCCGCACCCTCTCCCTCTAAAATAAGAGTTCCATTATAATCAGTATTGATACAAACTACATTACTGACACCTTCCACTTTTCCTAGAGAACTATCTTCATCAACGAGCATAGGCGATATTTCTTTTGATATTTTTCCATTAATCAAAGTTGATTTACCAACTAATTTAATTTTATAGCCAAGTTCTTTTGCGAATTTATGATCAATAGTTTCAATCTTCTCTATACCTGTTACACTTGTATTTTCTAATGATGGGAACTCACCAAAGCTTAATGCACTTATAATGGATAATTTATAAGCAGCATCCATACCATTAATATCAAACGAAGGATCTGCCTCTGCGTAGCCCAATTCTTGAGCTTCAGTCAAAGCTTCATCAAAACTTTTATTTGCTGAATTCATCCTAGATAAAATAAAATTAGAAGTGCCATTTAATATACCAAAAATATCATTTATCTTATCAAGAAAAAGTCCACTCTTAAGTGTCTTAATTATTGGTATTCCACCCGCTACTGCAGCTTCATAACCGAAGAAAACACTATTTTTACTAGAAATTTCAGATAAAATTTTACCATTAGTTGATATGAGAGCTTTGTTAGCAGTAATAAATCCTTTTTTATTTTTAATAGTTTCAATTGCTAAATCAAAAGCTATACCTTTTTCTCCACCAACAAGCTCAATAATAAGATCAATTTCTTTATTTTTAGTAAGATCTAATGGGTTATCATACCAGTTAAAACCTTCAATATTAATTGGCCTTTTTTTTGTTTTATTTGAGGCAGAAATACCAAGGATCTTGTAATCAAAGCCATATTTTTTTTTAAGATTTTTTTTATTTCTTGAGAGATTATTTATAACACCACACCCAACTGTACCTAAACCTACGATGCCAATGTTAATTGTTTTACTCATCCATGAGCCTTTTTAAATTTCTTGCAGCTTGTCTAATTCTTTGTTCATTTTCTACCATCGAGAGCCTAACATATCCCTCACCATATTCACCAAAACCGTCACCGGGTGAGACAGCAATATCTGCTTTTTCAATTAACATTTTTGAAAACTCAAGAGAGGATAAATGTTTAAATTTTTCTGGAAGAGAAGACCATGCAAACATTGTTGCCTTAGGTGATGGTATAGTCCACCCAGATCTAGAGAATGACTCGACCAAAACATCTCTTCTTTGCCTATAAACACCCCTAATTTCATCAATTAAAGACTCGTCACTATTTAAGGCTGCTGCTGAAGCTACCTGAATAGGAGTAAATGCTCCATAATCTAAGTAAGACTTAATTCTTGTAAGGGCTGATATTAGGTATTCATTTCCTACTGCAAATCCCATTCTCCATCCAGGCATGGAAAAGCTTTTTGATAAAGATGTAAATTCAACTGCTATTTCTTTAGCTCCATCAACTTCTAAAATAGACGGAGGTTTATCATTTTGATCAAAATAAATTTCAGCATAAGCAAGGTCTGATAATAAAATTATATTATGTTTTTTTGCGTATGGAACAATTTCTTTGTAAAAATCTAATGAACATATTTCTGCTGTAGGATTTGAGGGAAAATTCAAAATCATTGCCTTTATATCCTTCTTTGAATTTTCAACTTTTTCAGAAATTTCAGACATTAAATCTATTTCAGAATTAATATTATAGTGTATTAGATTGGCATCATTAATTATAAAACCAAAAGCATGAATTGGATAAGCAGGATTCGGGACTAAAATTGTATCCCCTGGTGACGCAAGTACTTGTGCCATATTAGCAAGACCCTCTTTAGAGCCAATAGTAGCAATAATTTCTTTGTCATAGTCAAGCTTTACATTAAATCTTCTTTCGTAATATTTAGCGTTTGCCTTTCTAAGACCTGTTATACCTCTAGAAGCAGAATAACGATGCATTTTAGTATCCTGACTTGTCTCAATCAACTTATCCACTATATGCTTAGGCGTTGGAATATCTGGATTTCCCATACCAAAATCAATTATATCACTTCCTTTAGCCCGAGCAGCATCTTTAATTCTATTTACCTCTGTAAAAACATAAGGGGGTAATCTTTTAAGTTTTTCTAATTCTCTCATTCTACAACTATATATTTTAAAAAGAACTAACCTGAGATATCAATAATTTCACTTTCGATATCATCGTTACAATCTGGTGCATTAATTTTTAAAGGCCATTTAGCTTCTTTATCTAATTTATAATATTCCTCATCAGTTAATACTTCTTTTACTTTATTGCTATAAAGATATTTATTTTTAATACTCTCTCTTGTTCCACAGCCTGTAACCAAAAAAAGTACAATTGAAAAAGAGAAAATTAGCTTCATAACCCATTAATAGAATTAATTAAATGTATCTTCAAGAGATAATGACTCTTCAAACCCGAAAGTAATATTTAAGTTTTGAATACACTGTGAGGCAGCGCCTTTTAATAAATTATCTATAACACAGCAAGTAACAAGTTCATGACCATCATCGCTTATAGAAAAACCTCCAATTATTGCATAGTTTGTATTAATTACATCTTTTATTAGAGGTGGTTCGTTCTGAATTTTGATAAGCTTATTGTTTATATAAAAATCATCATAAATTTTTATAATTTCTTCAATATTAAGTTTTTTAGAAAGGGAAAAGTGAGACGTCACAAGTATTCCTCTGAAAAAATCTGCTACATGTGGGCTAAAAGAAGTTTTACTATAACAATGTTTCTTGATTTCTTTTTCATGAGTATGATTTGATAGGGAATAAGGAAGAATACTTTCATTAATAATTTTAGGGTTATTTTTATCATTCGCTGAAGCGCCTGCGCCGCTGTAGCCTGAAATACCTACACAAGAAACTTTTAAATTTATAATATCTTTAATAGGAGCAATTGAGAGCTGAGATGCCGTTGCATAGCAACCTGGATTACTTATTCTTTTAGTACCGAAAGAAATTTTATTAATTTCAGGTATGCTATAAAACCAATTATCATCAAATCTATAATCAGAGCCAATATCGATTATTACAATTGAGTTATCTATTTTTTCAATTTTATCAATAAATTTTGATGACTCTCCATTTGGTAATGCACATATAACAATATCGATATCATCTAATTGCAAATTTTTATTTAAATCAGAGTATTTCAATTTAGGGTTTTTATTATAAGAATTAATTTCTTTACCAGCTTTTGAACTTGAATAAATTGAAGATAAATCAAAAAAATTATGTTTATCAATTATTTTAATAATTTCTTGACCTACAAACCCTCTTCCACCCAAAAGAGCTATATTATATTTAATTTTACTCATTATTTTACTCTACTACTAAACTGAAAACAAAAAAAGAGCGCTTTGAAAGCGCTCTATTAAATTTATATTTAATTTAATTAACGCTTCGAGAATTGGAAACTTCTTCTCGCTTTAGCTCTACCATATTTTTTACGCTCAACAACTCTTGAGTCTCTGGTTAAAAAACCTCCAGGTTTAAGAGATTTTTTAACTTCTGGTTCAAAGTTAACTAAACATTTAGAAATACCGTGACGAATTGCTCCTGCTTGCCCTGATAATCCACCGCCTGTGACGGAACATGTAACATCGAATTGATCGACTCTTTCTGCCGCAACTAATGGCTGATTAATAAGCATTCTTAAAACAGGTCTAGCAAAATAATCATCACTTACTTTACCATTGATTTTAATAATTCCTGATCCAGGTTTTAACCAAACACGTGCGACAGCATTTTTTCTTTTACCAGTAGCATAAGCTCGACCATGATCATCTACCTTCTTTTCTGGTAAAGGTGTACTATCATGTGCATCATCATTATTCTTTAAATCTTCAATATTTTCTATATCTATATCCATTATCTTTTCACATTCTTGTTATTTAAAACTGATACATCAATAACCTCAGGCTTTTGAGCTTCGTGAGGATGTTCAGGTCCTGCGTATACCTTTAAGTTGCCAAATTGTTTATTTGAGAGGGGTCCCGAAGGCATCATTCTTCTTATAGCTTTTTGAAGAACTCTTTCAGGAAATTTACCACCTAGAATTTTCTCAGGGGTAGTAGATTTAATACCTCCTGGGTAACCAGTATGTTTATAATAAGTTTTATCTGAAAGCTTATTTCCAGTGAAGTGAACTTTATCAGCATTAATAATTATAACATTATCGCCATCATCCACATGCGGAGTGTATGAGGGTAAATGCTTTCCTCGAAGTCTATTAGCGACAAATGCAGCTAACCTACCAACAACAAGATTAGAAGCATCAATTAATATCCACTTTTTGTTTACTTCAGATTGTTTTGTAGAAATAGTAGTTTTCATATCTTTAATCTTTTAATTAATAAATAATGCGATCTTTCTATATATTTATATAATTTGTGTCAACTTATTAAAAAAAGCATTTTAAAACAATAATTTATTTCTAGGTAATTATTTACCAAATTTTGAAAGATATAATGAGAAAGTAATAGAAGAAAAAACTAATAATGAGAAAAATTGATGTAAAAGAGCTGTTTCCCATGGCACCATTAATATAATAGTGAATACACCAAGGGCAATTTGTACAAATATTAAAAAAAGTGTAAGAAGTGAAACCTTTAACATAAAATAGTTATTTCTTGATAAATAAACATTAAGTAAGCCTAAAATAAGTATTAAATAACCAATTGTCCTGTGATTAAATTGAACATTAGATCTGTTTTCAAACAAATTATAGATTTCAATTTGAGGAATCCAATAATCTGATGGAACAATATTCAACCCCATTAATGGCCAAGTTGGATATACTAATCCAGCATCAAGACCAGACATCAAACCGCCAGAAAAAATTTGTAAAAAAACAATAATTGAAAAGAAGCTAAACCAAATAGGTCTTGTCTCATTAGTATTCGATAATTTTATATTGGCAACNTCNAANANNANCATAAGAGTNTTNTANATTATNACAAANGCCATCANTAAATGAATNGANAACCTNTATTGGCTNACATCNACTCTTTGAGTTAAACCACTTTGNACCATATACCAGCCNATATANCCNTGAATTCCNATTAAAATTGTAATTAAAATTGATCGTCTGATAACTGACTTAGACAACTTTTTCATAAAATAAAAAACTACAAATGGAATTACGCATACCAAACCAACTAACCTAGCTAACAATCTATGACCCCACTCCCATAAATAAATCACTTTAAATTCAGACAAAGTCATAGAACTGTTTACTAGAATATACTCAGGTATTTTTTTATATTTCTCAAATTCAATTATCCATGAAGATTCGGATAAAGGTGGNAAAATNCCAATNAAAACCTCCCANTCNGTAATTGAAAGNCCNGAATCNGTNATTCTNGTTGCACCACCAACTAAAACTAATATAAAAAGTAANANTAGAAGACAAGANGCCCANATTANTAAAGGAAGNTTTGTATTTTTTTCTGTATTTATCAATGCACTACTCTATAAAATATAAATATAAAAAAATGGTAAAAAATTGTTTAAATTAAAACAAAAAACTAAAAAACTAATTGGTACAATTATAATACCTATTTGGTTACTTTTTTTTCTATCAATTATAAGCTCCTTGGGAGAAATAATAATTCCAAGGTTAAGTAACTTTGAAACATTTGTTTTTTATTTCATAGGTGGAATAATTTGGATCTTTCCAATAATGCCTCTAATTAGCTGGATGCAAAAAGAGAAAAGTTAATCAAACCTTCCATAAGTTATTTTATTAAGAAGAAATATTGCTCCTAAAAAAATTAAAATTACTAGAACTGCTGTCATAAAAAATAACCTCATAGTTATAATTTTGTTTTTATAGTATGATTTCAAAAAAAATATAAGTCACTTATTGACGCATCTCAAAAAATTCTTTTTACTAATCATAGAGAGGGGTATGGGTCATGATTAAAAAAACAAATACTCATATTGTTTGTTATCTTTTCTTTTTTATTTCTTTTTTAACAATTACAGCTAAAACAGAGTGTCAAGAATCTTTTGGTGAGAAACTTTATGATAATCACTGCTCGGATTGTCATTCATTAAATTTAAGAGGCAGTGCTCATGGCTCTTCATTAATGGGTAAAGATTTTATATCAAAATGGGATAAAGATCAGTTTAATGGTCTTTTTGAATATACTAAAGAAAATATGCCTCCTGGAAAAGTTGGTTCATTAGATAATGAAGAGCTTTTAGAAATTCATAATTATATTTTAGCATCAAATGATGTGTCTAATAATGACGGCTTTGTGTCTTTTAGCGATCCTAGTACTATTGATCAACCCGAGGATAGAGTCTCAAACTTTAAGAATAAAAGCTTAAATAATTTTAAAAACATTACACTTCAAAACATAAACTACCCTCCCGACTCTGATTGGCTTTCGTGGAGAAGAACTACCGATGGAAAAGGATACAGCCCATTAAAAATCATAAATACTAAAAATATAAAGAATATCAAATTATCATGGTCTCTCACTATGAACGAAGGCAGTAATCAAATTACGCCAATTGTAAGCCAAGGTATAATGTTTTTAACAAACCCAGGAAATATAATTCAAGCGCTAGATGCTAAAAATGGTGAATTAATTTGGGAATATAGATACCCATTTCCTAAAGCCTCAAAAACACTAGGTGGTCCAACTAGAAACATAGCTGTTTATGAAGATAAGATATTTTTAGCAACCTATGATGCGCATTTAATTGCATTAAATATAAGAACTGGAAAATTAATCTGGAAAACAAAAAAAGCAAATTATGAAGATGGATATACCCATACAAGTGGTCCAATTATAGCAAATGGAGTAGTGATTAGTGGAATAAATGGTTGCGAGAGATATATTAAAGAGGGTTGTTTTATTACTGGTCATGATCCACAAACGGGTGAAGAAATATGGAGAACATCTTCAATTGCGCAGCCTGATGATAAATATGGATATACATGGGGGGAAACACCATCAGTTTTTAGGGCTGGAGGTGATACATGGATACCCGGAAGCTATGATCCAAAACTTAATCTTTTCTTTATCGGAACATCACAAGCAAAACCCTGGGTAGCTGCAAGTAGAGGTATGACTCCAAAAAACTCAGCCCTTTATACAAATTCTACTCTTGCCCTAAACCCCAATAATGGCAAATTAGAATGGTTTTTTCAGCATATACCTGGTGAAACTATAGATATGGAAGTTGGATTTGAAAGAGTTTTAATAGATCGTAATAATAAAAATTATCTCTTTACTGTTGGTAAAGACGGAATTTTATGGAAAATTGATAGTGAAACTGGTGATTTTATAAAACTTTTAGAAACAGTTAATCAAAATATATATGAGAAAATTGATTATAAAACGGGAAAACTTTCTTACAGAGATGATATTTTAAATTCCAAAATAGATAAGGCTTTTTCTGTTTGTCCAGGGATCTATGGAGGACATAATTGGCAAGCAATTTCATATGATGAAACAACATCATCATTAATTATACCATTGCATCAATTATGTGCAGATATGATTGGAAGAAAAGTTGAAAGAGTTGAGGGATCTGGTGGCTTTGGAGCCGATTCTAAATCTTACCCCCTTCCTGATGCTAATGGTAAAATAGGTAAATTAATTTCTGTCAATATTGATAAAATGAAAATTAATTGGACACATGAGCAAGAAGCTATGTTTTTAACCTCATCATTATCAACTGCTGGTGGTTTAACCTTCATTGGAGATCTTGATAGATATTTTAAAGCTTTTAATTCTAAAACAGGTGAATTGTTATGGAAAACAAGACTTGGATCAGCGCTTCATGGATTTCCAATTACTTATTCGGTTGGAAAAAAACAATATGTAGCAATTACCTCTGGAATGGGAGTTTTTAGAGCTTTGACTGCGACTATAAGCCCTGATATTTATCAACCTGAAAATGGTAATGCCATATATGTTTTTGAATTAGAGGAATAAATGCCTGAAGAAAAGCAACTTAATATAAAAAATATGCCTATAGAACCCTGTTCCTTTGATCCACTAACGGGTTTTTACAGAAATGGATGTTGTGATACTGGTGATAATGATAGAGGAATTCATACTGTTTGTGTAATACTAACAGAGGAATTCTTAGAGTTTTCTAAAAATGTTGGAAATGATTTATCAACTCCAATACCAGAGTATGACTTTCCAGGTTTATTGCCAGGCCAAAAATGGTGTTTATGCGCTAATAGATGGCTTGAGGCATATAATTCAGGTATAGCTCCTCCAATAATTGCTGAGTCCACTAATATAAAAACGTTAGAAATAATCGATATTGAAATAATTAACCAATTCATAATTAACTAAAATTTTCGAAAAAATAAAAAATTAATAGTAGAAAAAAAATTAAAATAATTAGGGGTATTAAAGAGTAAAAAATGTTTCTAATCATATAGTTACATATAAATCCTAATTTAAAAAAGCTTTAATCACAAAATCATAAAAAACAAATTTAAAAACCACAAAAGTAAGTGATAAAATAAAAATTGTTAGAAGAATTTTTTCAATTAATTTTAACATTTTATAAAGTCCTTAACATTAATTCTTATTAATATATTTAATTAATTAACTTAAAACAAATAAATCAAAAAAAATGATATGTATTTTTTTGTATTTTTTCCTTGTAATTTAATATTAAATTTATAAAGTTTTAATTAAATATAAAGAGGGAGGTACATAAATGTACAATTTAGCATCTACCGATTACGTCGGTATTTCCTTTTGGCTCGTTTCTGCAGCAATGTTAGCTGCAACAGCTTTTTTCTTTTTAGAAAGAAGTTCTGTTAACGGCAAATGGAAAACATCATTAACTGTTGCTGGTTTAGTAACAGGTATAGCATTCTGGCATTATTTATATATGAGAGGAATGTGGATAGAGACAGGATCATCACCAACAGTTTATAGATATGTTGACTGGTTATTAACTGTTCCTCTACAAGTTGTTGAGTTTTATCTAATTCTTGCTGCTGTAACAACAGTGAGAGGCGGAGTATTTTTCAAATTATTAATTAGTTCTCTAGTAATGCTTATTGCTGGTTACCTTGGTGAAGCTGGTCTTGCGCCTGTTCTACCTGCATTTGTAATTGGTTGTGCTGCTTGGCTATATATAGTTTATGAAATATTTGCAGGTGAAACATCAAAAATTAATGCTGGTAGTGGCAATGTTGCTTCACAAACAGCATTTTCTGCAATGAAATGGATTTTAACTGTTGGTTGGATAATTTATCCTGTTGGATACTATCTTGGTTATTTAGGTGGCGGAGTTGACGCAAACAGCCTAAACCTTGTTTATAANTTAGCTGATTTTGTTAATAAAATATTATTCGGTCTTGTAATTTTTGTTGCTGCNTCGAGAGANTCAAACGCATAATTATAATTCTTTATAATGAAGAGAAGGGCTTAATTAATTTTAAGCCCTTTTTTTATNNCTACTTAATTTTTATTTCTTTTTGCGAATACTTAAAACAAATAATCATTTCNTTNTAATCTGTCAGCATATAAAAATCNCCTTCATAGAGATAAGCTGTTCTNTCNAGTGATTTAGATGTTTTTAAATTTACTGACTACACCCTGCTCAATTGCTAGCTGGCATTTTTTAGTATCAGTTTCTTCGTTCTTTGACCAAACAGCCTGGCTCTCATTTGAAGAAGCANATGCNGGANAAANNAGTATCATTATTGAGANTANAAAATATTTCATTTTATNAACTTATACCGAATGTTTAAAAATTCTTACTGCCATATCTAANAAACAAATGATAGAGAGAAACCAAACAATAGTTCTCAANTAAGAAACACCCATATAATATAAAATACAATATACAACTCTTAAAACTAGCCATACAGTCGCAGCTAAAACAATATCAACATCANTAATAATNCTTAANAAAGATANAGGTATAAAAATAAATAAACTTTCCTTTAAATTTTTTAANGCCCTTATTCCCCTNTCNGANATCACAGGGCGNNTNACCTCCTCATCTCTACTAGATANNTGATAAGATAGAGAAACATCNTTTAAACCTAATATCATAGGCAGCGGTAGCTGAATAAAATAAAATAATAATGTAAGTAAAATAATATCNATCATATTCTTTTCTCCTTTAAATTATTAAATAAATATAATTTAGAANTAATACGAGTCGTANAAGAGTTGTAATGGATTTTNAAAATATGTTTTTAAGAAAAATAAAAGAATTAAGNGTCTTAAAAAATAAATTAGAAAATTAATNTTCCATTATTTAATTTTCGTTTTTTTTCTTTTAATCCTAAGTCTNTGTAGCTTTGAATAGATATTATTTATTCTTNTATTAACAATATCCCTCACTCTTGACCTTCTCAATCTTGCAGCTTCTGATTTTTCAATTCTTTCNGATCTATCCATAAAAAAATTCTANAAAAAAATTANAATATTTCAAGACATNANTCTTAATAAGACTGCATAAAGCCAAACCANTTATAAACAGCATTTAACATTGCAAATGCTGAGCTAAGTAAAAGAAATAGTAAAATACCCCTTAATAGCATCAAGAACCCCTCCCTAATTATTCNATTAATGTTAATAATAATATTCTAAAAAAATATTTCAAATTTAAATTTATAATATGATAAAAAAATTAATGAAAAAATTTATTAAAGAATCAAATCATTTTTTTAAAATAGGAAT
Organism: Gammaproteobacteria bacterium; assembly: GCA_002710265.1. Lineage (GTDB taxonomy): Bacteria > Pseudomonadota > Gammaproteobacteria > Magnimaribacterales > D2472 > SAR86A. The sequence goes on from PAJW01000040.1 coordinate 13,848, forward strand.
TCCAATATTTGGATCNCAGCTTTCTTATATGATAATGCATACTACAGATACAATTGTNTCNGGAAGATATAGTTCTGAAGAATTAGCTGGTCTTGTTNTGGCTGGTGCATTTACGTTTCCAGTTTATATGCTTTTTCAGGGNATAATGTTTGCTATTACCCCTATTGTNGCTCANNTGTATGGATCANGAGAATTTACTAAAATAGGCCAAAAAATGAGACAAATTTTTTGGATTGCAATAGTAATTGCCTTTTCAATTTTCTTTATATTTTTATTTTTAAGTAAAATTCTTTTATTTTTTCCACTAGATAAAAATATTCTTTCAATTTCAACTGAATATTTAAGAGCGGTATCTGTNGGAATGTTCTTTTATGTAATGTTTAGGTATTTAAGCTCTTATAGTGAAGGAATGACATTAACACTTCCTGTATTTTTTGTTGTTCTTTTTGGTGCTCTGATTAACATTCCCTTNGATATCATATTTGCTTTTGGTTATTTTGGAATTCCTGAAATGGGAAGNGAGGGATGTGGTTATGCAACATCAATAGTTTCTATGATTATGTTTTTTGCAATGCTTAGAATTATTTTATCCTCAAAAAAATACAAAAAAACNGAATTACTNAAAGAATTTAANGGCCCTTCTTTAANNGTTAGTAAAGAAATTTTAAAACTTGGNGTTCCAATTGGTGTAGGAATATTTGCTGANATGACTATGTTTTCAGGTGCTGCAATTATAATTGGTCAACTTGGAGATAAAATTTTATCAGGCCACGCAGTTGCATTAAACATAGCAAGCATTCTCTTTATGCTTCCATTAGCAATAGGTTTGGCTGGTTCAACTAGAGTTGGGAATCTTTTGGGTGAAAAAAGATTTTTGGATGCAAAATATTCTTCTTATGTAGGNGTTTCNCTCTGCTTTATTGGAGCGTTATTTAATATGATAATGTTATTAATTTTTAGAGAAAACTTTTCNTCAATATACTCAAAAGATATTGAAGTAATTAATGTTGCAATTTCTCTATTAATCTATGCATCAATTTTTCAAATTCCTGANGGAATACAAATGGGTTCACTGGGTGCATTNAGAGGATATAAAGATACTTTTGCGCCAATGGTATTTCTAATTATATCCTACTGGATTTTTGCTATACCGCTCGGTTATTTTCTAACAAATTATGGATTTACAAAACCTTTAGGTGCAGAAGGNATGTGGATTAGCATGATAATGGGGTTAATTTTATTTTCTATATTTATCTTCAATAGATTACGATTAGTATCTTCAAGGTACATTTAAAATAATGTAAACTCAAAAAATTCAAAAATTCTAAGGNATAAATNATGAAAAAATTAAATGAAAAAGTTATATTTCCATGCGGTATTTCTATGAAAAATCCTTTCATGCTAGCTCCCCTAACGAACACACAAAGTTTTGAGGACGGTTGTCTATCTGATGATGAATTCAACTGGCTTGTTATGAGATCCAAGGGTGAGTTTGGTATGACAATGTCTTGTGCATCACATGTGCAAGAAATTGGAAAAGGGTTTCCTGGTCAACTTGGAATTTTTGATGATATTCATATTGATGGGCTAAAAAGACTTACTGAAAAAATAAAATCCTATAACAGTCTAGCGATAGCGCAGCTTCATCATGCTGGAATGAGATCACCAGAAGATATAATTGGTGAGAAACCAGTATGCCCCTCTGCCGATGATGAAACAAATTCAAGAGCGTTAAGTTTAGATGAAGTAAAACAACTTAGAGATGATTTTATATCCGCTGCAGTTAGAGCAAAAAAGTCTGGTTATGATGGTGTAGAAATCCATGGAGCTCATGGTTATATCTTATGTCAATTCTTAAGCTCATCAATTAACAAAAGAGAAGATGAGTATGGTGGACCACTAGAAAATAGATCAAGAATAATTTTTGAAATTATTGATGGTATTAGAAGTGAATGTGGAAAAAGTTTTCTTTTAGGAGTTAGATTATCACCAGAAAGATTTGGCATGGATCTAGAAGAGATAAAGATGGTTTGTAAAAAATTGATAGATACAAAAAAAATAGATTTCTTAGATATCTCTTTATGGGATTCATTTAAATATCCCGCAGGTGAAAAAGATAACGATAATTCAAACAAAAAAACATTATTAGAACATTTCACAGAATTAGATTTTAAAGATGTTATGCTTACAGTTGCTGGAAATATTCGCACAGGCAAAGATGTTCAAAAAGTTATGAGCTCTGGTGTAGATTTTGTTGCAATTGGTAGGGCAGCAATTGTTAATCATAATTTTCCAA
>PAJW01000041.1 GCA_002710265.1 Gammaproteobacteria bacterium
TAGGTACTATAAAAGGAAAAGTTAAACCGATTGTATTCTTAACATCAAACAATACTAGAGAAATAGGGGATGCTCTTAAAAGACGTTGTTTGCATTTATACATACCTTTTCCTGACCCTTTTTTAGAAGAGAAAATCATTAATTCGAGAGTTCCTGAAATTGACAAAAATTTAAAAAAACAATTAGTTAATTTTGTCCAAGGTTTAAGAAATTTAGATTTAAAGAAGCTTCCTTCTGTTTCCGAAACCATAGATTGGGCAAGGTCATTAGTATTGTTAAATGTAAAAACTCTTGAACCTAGTCTCGTAAGGGAAACTTTGAATATTTTGTTAAAATTTCAAACCGATATTGATGTATCCGATCCTGAAATAGATAATCTTATAGAGCAGTCAAAAAAATAGATGGTGGATTTTCTTAGAGATTTTATTCATATTCTTAGGTCATCTGATTTAAGAGTTTCAACATCTGAGAGCATAGATGCGATGAATGTAGTTTCTGAGATAGGTATTGAGGACAGGTCTCTTTTAAAACACTCTTTATCATTTTCATTAGCAAAAACTTTAAGAGAGAAAGAAATATTTAGTGAATGTTTTGATAATTTTTTTGAAGAAAATTATATGAATATTAATGAAGATAAATTAACTCAAAAAAATAATGAAAAAGACTCTGAACTTAATAATCCTGATGCACTAGATAACAACGAAAATAGTCTCGAAGAACTCTATAATAACTCTGACAAAACTTCTTTGATGACAGCTATGGCGTTAGCCGCTAGAGATGCAAATCTTCAGGATATTAGACTTTTTACTCAAGTTGGAATGTTTACTCGTAAAATATTTGATGAGATGGGCCTTGAAAAATTAAATAATGATATTTTTCAAGCTTCAAGAGAAGGTAATAACAGGCGAGAGCAGGAGTTAAAAAATATAAGAGAAAGGATTCGTTTAGAAATTAGAGAGTATATAGAAAATCAAGTAAAGCTCAGAACCTCAAATACTGGAGTTCAATTACGAGAAGATGCTCTATCGCAGATGCGTTTAACGCAAGCAGATAAATCTGATTATAAAATTATGTCAGGTATAATTAAAAAGATGGCAAAAAGACTAATATCTGTTCACTCAAGAAGAAAAAGAAAATCTCAAAGAGGTTTACTTGATGTTCGTTCAACAATAAGGGCTAATCAAGAGTATGATGGAATTTTATTCGAGACTATATGGAAAAAAACAAAAGTTGATAGGCCAAAAATTGTTGCTCTTTGTGATGTATCAGGATCNGTGGCTAATGTTTCNAGATTNTTTTTAATGTTTCTTCATAGTCTTACNGAGNTACTTCCTAANGTNAGAACNTTTGCATTTTCAAATAAAGCTGGAGAGGTNACAGATCTTTTNGAAAATAAAGATATAGANGTTGCNGCAGCAGAAACANTATTATTAAATGGTGGAGGNTCTACAGATTANGGACAGGCTTTTGTNGATCTTGAGGGNTTATTAGANAATAATATTGATAGGAANACTACAGTNATAATCTTNGGNGATGCANGATCTAANTATGGNGATCCANGATGTGATGTTNTNAANACAATTCAAGAAAAGTCAAAAAGAATTNTATTTTTAAATCCNGANCCAAAATCTGTNTGGGGCACTGGGGATTCTGAAATGTTAAGATTTGTTCCATATTGTTCAAAATCAAAAGTATGCAGTTCTTTGTTTGATCTTGAAAGAGTTGTTGATGATATGCTTAGATCCAGTATTTAAACTGGAAGATTTCTTTTACCAGTTAAGAAGTGATCTACTGAACTTGCACATTGNCTACCTTCTCTTATAGCCCATACTACGAGAGATTGTCCTCTNCTCATATCACCTGCAGTAAAAATTTTACTTGAGGATGTTTTATAGTCTTCAGTATTAGCTTTTACATTTCCTCTTTCATCAAGCTCTGTTTTAGAGTGTTCAATTAAACCTTCATGTATTGGATGAACAAAGCCCATAGCTAATAAAATAAGATCTGCTTTTAAACTAAATTCGGTTTTTGGAATTGGTTTCATTTTTTCATCGACTTTCACGCAATTAATACCAGTAACCTTTCCGTTTTCTCCTGAGACACTTTGGGTCATNACTGAGAAATCTCTTAGCGNTCCTTCGGACTGACTAGAAGATGTCCTTAATTTGAGAGGCCAATTTGGCCAAGTTAATGATTTATTTTCTTGTTCTGGTGGGATAGGCATAATTTCTAGTTGTGTAACTGACTNTGCACCTTGTCTAATAGATGTTCCAATACAGTCTGAGCCGGTATCACCACCGCCGATAACTATTACATTTTTATTTGTAGCAAGAATTTCTNTCGTTTTTGACGGAACTCCTTCATTCGATACTCTTTTATTTTGTTGGGGTAGGAATTCCATTGCAAAATGAACACCGTCCAGATCTCTTCCTTCAACAGGTAAATCTCTTGGATGTTCAGATCCACCAGATAAAACAATTGCATCATATTCATTTTCTAATTCATCAATTGAAATATCAACACCTACATTTANTCCATATTTAAAGATTGTTCCTTCACCTTCTAACTGATTAATACGCCTATCAATTATATGTTTTTCCATTTTAAAGTCAGGGATACCATATCTTAACAATCCTCCAGCTTTATTATTTTTTTCATAAACTGTTACTTCATGCCCAGCTCTTGTGAGCTGCTGCGCACAGGCTAGACCAGCAGGTCCAGCTCCAATGATTGAAACTCTTTTTCCTGATTTCTCTTTAGCTATTTTTGGTTTAATCCAACCTTCATCAAAACCTCTATCAATAATTGCACATTCAATTGTCTTAATTGAGACAGGCTCTTCATATAGGTTTAAAGTACATGCCGCTTCACAAGGGGCGGGACAAATTCTTCCAGTAAACTCTGGAAAGTTATTAGTTGAATGTAAATTTTCGAGTGCGTTTTTCCAATCATCCGAATAGACTAAGTCATTCCAATCGGGAATTTGATTATTAACAGGACATCCATTGTGGCAATAGGGTACACCACAATCCATACATCTCGCAGCNTGATTTATTGTTTCTTCTNTGGATAGAGGAATAACAAATTCTTTATAATTTGATATTCTTTCTGATACAGGTTTATACCCTCTATCAACTTTTTCTAAATCCATAAATCCTGTAGGTTTACCCATTTTTTATCCTTTTGCTGTACTTTTAGATTTATCCAAATTTGAATGCATTTCAATAAGCACTCTTTTATATTCGGTTGGCATTACTTTAATAAATTTAGGAAGGTAGCTTTCAAAATTATCTAAAATNCTCTTTGCTTTTGGACTATTAGTATAACGATAATGATTTTTGATTAGATGTTCTAATCTTTCTTTATCATGAAGCAAATAATTATCCGTTAANTTACCATCTTCAGTATTGCGAATTGTTTCAAGNTCAATCATTTCAGGATTATAAAGGCTTTTAAATTTATCATCTTCATCTAAAACATAAGCTATACCGCCAGACATTCCTGCACCGAAGTTTCTTCCAACTTTTCCTAATACAACTACAATTCCACCAGTCATGTATTCACAGCAATGATCTCCAGAACCTTCTACAACTGCNGTAGCCCCAGAATTTCTAACCGCAAATCTCTCTCCTGCAATACCATTAAAGTAACATTCACCTGTTATGCCTCCATAAAGAACAGTATTACCTACAATAATATTTTCCTCTGGAACAATTTTTGAATTACTTGGAGGGTAGATTGCTATACGTCCACCAGATATTCCTTTGCCAACATAATCGTTTGCTTCGCCCTCTAAATTAAGAGAAATACCCTTAGCAAGGAAAACTCCAAAACTTTGTCCAGCGGTTCCTTGTAATTTGATATTAATAGTATCATCTGCCAAACCTTTATGCCCGTGAATTTTGGCTATTGCTCCGGATAACATTGCCCCAACTGAACGATCAGTATTTTTAATTTCTGATTTTATTTGAACTGGTTGAAATTTATTAATTGCTTTTTCTGATTCTTTTATTAGTTTTCTATCTAATATTTCATGAATGTCATGGTCTTGTTTTTGACTTCTGTATAGGGTATCGCCTTTCCAAGGTTCAGGTTTATGAAATAATTTTTCAAAATCCATTCCTTTTGTTTTCCAGTGTTTAACAGCTTCATCAGTATCTAAAAATTGTGCTTGTCCAATCATTTCATTAAATGTTTTAAAGCCCATCTTACTCATGTAGGATCTCGCTTCTTCAGCTACGAAAAAGAAAAAGTTAATAACATCCTCTGGCTGACCATTAAATAGTTTTCTTAATTCGGGATCTTGAGTTGCTATACCAACTGGACACGTATTTAAATGACATTTCCTCATCATTATACATCCAGTAGCTATAAGAGGTGCGGTAGAAAATCCGAACTCATCTGCGCCTAAAAGAGCTGCAATAACAACATCGCGGCCAGTTTTTAGACCCCCATCTGCTTGAACAGTTATTCTTGATCGTAAACCGTTAATNACCAATGTTTGATGAGTTTCAGCTAAACCAAGTTCCCATGGACTTCCAGCATGCTTAATTGATGTAAGAGGACTTGCGCCAGTACCACCCTCGAAACCAGAAATTGTAACATGATCGGCTTTAGCCTTTGATACTCCAGCTGCAACCGTTCCAACACCAACTTCGGAAACTAATTTTACTGAAATATCTGCGGATGGATTTGTATTTTTTAGGTCATAAATTAATTGAGCCAAATCCTCAATTGAATAGATATCATGGTGAGGAGGAGGGGAGATTAANCCGACTCCAGGGGTTGAAAATCTTACATTTGCAATAGTCTGGTCAACTTTGTGGCCAGGAAGCTGTCCACCTTCACCAGGCTTGGCTCCTTGTGCCATTTTTATTTGAATCATATCTGAATTTGCTAAATATTCTGCTGTAACACCAAATCTTCCAGATGCAACTTGTTTGATTGAGGAGCGCATTGAATCACCATTCTCTAATGATAAAAAGCGATCAGCTTCTTCTCCACCTTCACCTGTATTAGAACGACCACCAATTCTATTCATGGCAATAGCAAGTGTTGTATGAGCTTCTCTACTAATAGATCCAAATGACATTGCGCCAGTTGCAAAGCGTTTTACAATCTCTTTGGCTTCTTCAACTTCTTCAATTGGTATTGATTTTTTTGAAAAATCCTCAGCATCTCTAATTTTAAATAACCCTCTCAAGGTCATTAGCTTCTCATTCTGAATATTCATTGAGTCGGCATATTTTTGATATGTCTGGGGATTATTTGAACGAGCTGCATGTTGAAGATCTCTAACGCTGTCACTTTCCCAAGAATGTCTCTCACCCCTAAGGCGCACAGCATATTCTCCACCTACATCNAGTAAATTCTCTAAACCAGGAGTTTTTGAAAATGCCTCTGTATGTCTTGNGATTGTTTCTTCTTCAATTTCAGAAATACCAAGACCTTCAACTAAACTAGAGGTTCCTGTAAAAAATTCATTAATAAATTTTGTTGATAAACCGATTGCGTCAAATATTTGCGCACCGCAATATGATTGATAGGTGCATATGCCCATTTTGGACATAACTTTTTTGATACCNTTTCCAAGAGCTTTAATNTAATTTTCAANAGCTTTTTCTTCNTCATTTTCACCAGATANTTNTCTAACTACCTGNTGTGCAAGCCAAGGNTGGATTGCATCAGCNCCATAGCCAGCTAAACAACAAAAATGATGTACTTCCCTNGCTTCTCCAGTTTCNANTACTAANCCTGCAGANGTTCTTAAACCNNTATTNATNANATNTTGNTGAACTTTTGANGTTANAAGTAAAGAGGGAATTGGTATATTTTTTTCTGAAATAAATCTGTCCGATAATATGATAATGGTTCTGCCACTATTAATTTCTTTTTCAGCTTTTTTACAAATTTTATTAATAACATCATTAATATTTTCTTTTTCGTGATCAAAAGTAATATCAATCGTAACTGATGACATAAAAGAATCATTATTTTTTGATAAACTTTTAAGTTTACATGCATTTTCTTCATTTAAGATAGGCGTATCAATTTTAATAAATTTTGCAAATTTTTCTTGATTTAAATTTAAAACGTTTGGTCTTGGTCCAATATAATTATTTATAGACATAACCATTTCTTCTCTAATGGGATCNATTGGAGGATTTGTGACTTGAGCAAATTTTTGCTTAAAGTATGTAAAAAGGGGCTTATTTTTTAGTGATAAAGGAGCTATTGGGGTATCAGTTCCCATAGAGCCTGTAGCCTCCATTCCATTAATAATCATTGGATTTATTAAGAATTTTTCATCCTCTTGAGTGTACCCAAAAGCTTTTTGTAAATCTTTAAGAGAAAATTCTATATTCGGCTCTTTATAAGAATTGGGTATTTCATCAATTTCAAGTTGATTTAGGTCTAAAAGTTTTTTCCATGGTCTTTTATTGGCCACGGAGTCTTTAATTTCTTCATCCTCAACCATTGCGCCTTTTTCTAAGTCAATGAGTAGCATTTTACCAGGCTCTAATCTCCACTTTGACTTAACTTTTGACTCATCCACTGGAATTAACCCCATTTCAGAGGCAAAAATCACTTTGTCATCTTCAGTTATTAAATATCTTGCTGGCCTTAAACCATTTCTATCTAGCAATGCACCAATTTGTTTACCATCTGTGAATGCAATATTTGCCGGACCATCCCAAGGTTCCATAATTGGAGCATGATATTGATAGAAACTTTTCAGATTTTTATCCATTATTTTATTATTTTGCCAGGCTTCTGGAACCATAATTAACATTGCTTCAGCAATCGAATACCCGCCTTGAACTAAGAGTTCTAATGCATTATCAAATGATGCAGTATCGGATTGCCCTTCTTCAATAATTGGCCATATTTTGTTAAGATCATTTTCAGAAAATGCTGGTGAGGCTAGGTTTTTTTGACGAGCATTCATCCAATTAATATTACCTCTTACAGTATTTATTTCTCCGTTATGACAAAGCATTCTAAAAGGTTGAGACAAACTCCAAGTTGGGAATGTGTTTGTAGAAAATCTTTGGTGAATTATAGCAAATGAAGATTCTATATCATTATCGGTGAGATCTTCATAAAAACCTAACTTTTCGCCAAGCCCACCGACTTGATCAGCTAAAACCATACCTTTATATAAAATTGTTCTGGATGAAAATGATGGTACATAAAATCCTTCTTTAATTTCATCTGATATTTCTAAAACTGCTTTTTCAATACATCGTCTTAGAATGTAGAGTTTTCTCTCAAAGTCATCTTGAGATTTTTCGGTAACTGGTCTCTCTAAAAATAATTGATAAACATTTGGTGTTGAGGGTAAAACGGACCAACCTAATTCTTTGGTGTAGGTTGGGCATATTCTCCAACCAAGAATCTTAACTTTTTCTTTTGTACAAACATCTTCAACTAATTTTTTAATTTTTTCATCGTCATTATCATTATTAGGTAAAAACATTACACCAACAGCATAATTACCGGGCTTTGGTAAGGAGAAGTTTTTAGAAACTTTCTTTTTTAAAAATTTATGAGGTATTTGTATAAGCAATCCAGAACCATCACCAGCTTTTGGATCGGCCCCAACGGCACCCCTATGTTCGAGATTGCAAAGCATAGCAAGGCCTTTTTCAACGATATCAAATGAAGCTCTATTTTTAATGTCAAGAACCATACCGACACCACAAGCATCGTGCTCATTAACAGGATTGTAAAGACCTTGGGCTTTTGGGAAACCTGCTATTTTAAATTTTGTTTTATTTTCAGACATAAAATAAACCGCCGTTGCTTGCTTTTTTTCAAAATAAAAATGTTAATTATTATTATTTAGGTAAAGAAAAAAAATTTCTAAGAAGTATGTGTATATACAAAAGATTCAAAGAATGCAAGTCTGTGTTGTAAAATTACAACAATTGAGAACCGTTCTCAAAATAACTTATTGAATTTATTACATCAAATTATTTTTTATATTTTTTTAGGGTCTTAATCCAAATTTAGTTTTACCTGATTTTCTTAATTTAGAGGTCAAATTTACGAACTCTGAGAGGTATTTTCTAGTATCTCTTGGATCAATTATTTCTTCTGCAATAAAAGATTCTGCAGTTCTAAAAGGTGATCGGACCTTTTCCATTTTTTCTTCTATTTCCTTCAATAATAATTCTGGATTATCAGATTTTTCTAGTTCAGCTTTGTAAGCTGCTTCTATCCCCCCCTCAACAGGAAGTGAACCCCAGTCACCAGAGGGCCAAGCAAATCTATAGTGATACCTTGATGCATTCATATGAGCAGCTCCAGCAACTCCGAAAACTTTTCTAATTATTACTGAGCACCAAGGAACAGTTGCTTGATATACTGCCGCTAATGCTCTTGCACCATGACGAATTGTTCCTTGTTTTTCTGATTGAAGACCAATTAGAAAACCCGGGTTATCAACTAAATTAATAACAGGTAGATGAAAAGTTTCTGCTATATCAATAAAACGAGTTACTTTGTTTGAAGAGTCAGCCGTCCAGCCTCCACCATAATAATATGGATCTCCTGCTAATAGTGCCACTGGCCAACCGTCAACTCTAGCAAGACCAGTAATAACTGATTGACCAAAATTTTTTCCTACTTCAATGAAGCTCTTTTTATCTATAAGAGCATCTATTATCTTCCTCATTTTATATGGTTTTCTTCTATCCTTTGGTATCGCTTCCAAAAGCCACTCATCTTTTCTATCGGGATCATCTGTTATTTGTTCTCTTTGGGGAAGCTCGTAAACCGACTGTGGAAGATAAGATAGAATTTTCCTTGTAACTTCAAATGCTTCATCTTCACTTTTAACAAAAATATCAACTGCACCATTTTTTGAATGAATTTCTGAACCACCTAGTTCTTCTTTTGTAAGGTCCTGGCCCAATCTCTTAACTACTGGTGGCCCAGCAACAAATAATTGTGAAATATTTTCAACCATGATAGAAAAATGACTTGTAACTAATCTTGCTGCTCCCAATCCAGCTACGGGACCTAAACCTAATGCAATTACTGGAACTGTTGAAAGGTTATTTATCACCCATTCCCAACCAGGATTGGCAGGTATATAGGTTCTTGAGTCAGTATCAATTGATTTTACTGATCCACCTCCGCCAGTTCCTTCAATTAATCTAATCAATGGAAGCTGAAGTTCATTGGCCATTTGCTCTGCCATTATTTGTTTTTCTCTAATAGAAGCATCAGCAGCTCCTCCACGAACAGTGAAATCATCACCACCAATTACAACATTCCTTCTATTAATTTTTCCTCTCCCAACAATAAAATTTGCAGGTATAAAATTTTCTAAATCACCTTTTTCATTATACTGGGCATTACCAGCAATTTTTCCAATTTCATGAAAACTATTATCGTCTAAAAGTTTGTCAATTCTCTCTCTCACATTTAATCGATTATTTTCTTTTTGTTTTTTTAATTTCTTCGCCCCGCCCATTTTTTCTGCGAGCGTTTCTCTCTTTTTTAATTCATCTACTTCTTTTTTCCAGCTCATAATTAACTCTTTTTGAAAACCCAATTTTGTATTGGTTTAGAAATCAAAATTAATAATAAACCAAAACAAGATCCAATTATTGCAATTTGGTTAAATAGATCAGGCATAGAGGACAAACCATCATTAGTTGCTTGTCCAGAAATTAAACCTGCTAAAATTGCACCAAGAGAAGACGCTAAAAACCAAACCCCCATCATCTGACCAATAAATCTTTTTGGTGACAAAGTTGATATTGCCGCTAGGCCAATAGGGCTTAATATAAGCTCCCCAATTGTGTGAAAAAGATAGGTTAATAATAACCACTTAGCTCCAGCAAGTCCTTCACTAAGAGCTACTTGAGCTCCCAAGGATATAATAACAAAACCGATAGCCATAAAGATTAAGCCAAGTCCAAATTTAAAAGGTAGATTTGGATCAAGCATTTTTTTACCTAAAAAAATCCAAAGGTAAGACATGAATGGAGCTAAAATAACCACGAATAAAGGATTTAATATTTGCAACCAACTTGCAGGATACTCCCATCCAAATACAAATCTATCAGTATATTCTTTTGCAAAAATATTAAAAGAGCTCCCTCCTTGATCAAATCCAGACCAAAATAATGCCGCTCCAATAAAAAGAATAAAAATCATTACAATTTTCTTTTTTTCATCTTCATTCAATTGACCAAGAAAATAAATATATAAAAAATAAGCTAGGCTAATTGATGCAATTATTAAAGTTAAAATATTTGCTAGTGGTACAGGGTTTATTGTCCATAAGCCTGCTAAACCAGAAAATATAATGATCATTATTAATAAGAAAATAATCGATGTAATCTTTTTATAATTATTTTTTGTTTTTTCGCTGATCGAGTTTGTAGGCCTTAGTCCAATATCTCCAAGTGAATTTAAATTAAATTTATACTGCAAAACTCCTAGCAACATTCCTATACCAGCTGCCCCAAATCCATAATGCCAACCAATATTCTCACCTAGATATCCACATATAAAGAAGCCAAGAATACTTCCAATATTTATTGACATATAAAAAATGGTGAAACCAGACTCTTTCATTGAAGGATTTTTTTCATATAGGCCGCCAACTATTGCCGATATGTTCGGCTTTAATAAACCAGTCCCCACAACAACTAGAATTAGGCCAAGATAAAAGAAAGTCATATTTGGTATTGCTAATGACAAGTGACCAAACATAATTACAATTCCTCCAAAAAGAATTGTTTTTTGTTGCCCTAAAATATTATCTGCTAGCCATCCACCAGGTAACGCCATCAAATAAACTGCTGCTGCATATATACCGTAAATAGCACTTGCTGAGGCATTACTAAAATCAAGCCCGCCATTATTAATCGAGGCAGTCATAAAAAGAACTAGGATACCTCTCATTCCGTAGTAAGACATTCTTTCCCACATCTCAGTGAAAAATAATGTCTTAAGACCAATTGGATGTTTTTTTCTACTCATTTTTTCCTAACATATCTCTAGCGAATAAATAATTTAATTTAATTATTTTTTTATCCATAAAATCAATTTTTGCCTAATTTTAAACATTATGTGTATATTATATATGCCATAATAGTAATTTATTTTGAATATGACATTATATATATGTACATACTTAAAGATAAAAAATATATTCTTACAAATTAAAGTTTGAGATTTTATAAGAATGCCTATAATAAGGATAATTAAATTACTGAATTTTTAGTTTGAATATTTTAATGAAAATATATATTCATAACTATAGAGCTATGTATATTCTGCTTTTGCAAAAAGGCTTGAACAGGGAGAGCATATAATGAACGGACAAAATTTACTATCACCCAAAAATATTAAAGATAATAATCTTGCTTTTGAAGATAAAAACTTAGTTAAAATTTCTCGTAGTAAATTAGGCTATTTTAGCGCAATAACTTTACCACTTATTTTGGCTGCTTGTGGCGGCGGTGGTGGCGGCGGCGGTTATGATGCCCCTGTTAGTCCAACACCTGACTCTGGTGGTGGAACAGATTCCGGTGGAGGAACAGATTCTGGTGGAGGAACAGATTCTGGTGGAGGAACAGATTCTGGTGGAGGAACA
>PAJW01000042.1 GCA_002710265.1 Gammaproteobacteria bacterium
AGAAGTCCCTAATACTGCTAAAAGCTAGGTCTGGTCTTATAAGTTTTAGAAGAAAGTCTCCCATTTAAATCCTCAAATCAACCATAGTTAAAACTAATTAGATTCTGCTCTTTCAGCAACTAATCCTGCACTTTGTTCGTCAAGAATTTGCTGAATTGATCTACTCCTAGTTTGAGCAACAGAATGTAATAACACAAGAGGAATAGCAGCTGTTAAACCTAAAACCGTTGTAACAAGCGCCTGAGAAATACCGCCAGCCATTAATTTAGGATCACCTGTCCCAAAAAGAGTAATAGCTTGGAAGGTAACAATCATACCAGTCACTGTTCCTAGAAGTCCTAATAATGGTGCTACAGAAGATAATAATTTGATAAAGTTGATACCTCTCTCCAAAGAGGGCAATTCTTTTAATATTGCATCATCAAGTTTTAATTCTAATGTTTCAACATCGGCAGATTTATTTGAATGATAAGCAGCTAAAACTCTTCCTAAAGGATTTGAGTCTTTTGGGTTATCAATATCTTTTGCTTGAGAATTTACAGCTCTGGCAGTGATAGTTAATCTAAATATTCTCTCTATAGACAATACAAGACCAATAGCTAACAACCCAAGAATAATGTAACCAACAATTCCACCTTGCCCAATTCTCTCACTTAAGCCGGGTGTCTGAATAAGAAGACTTAATATCGCACCACGAGATGGGTCAATAGCACCCTTAACAATATCACCTTTGTCACCATCAACAATATTATCACCAAGATCTAAAAATCTCGCTTGAGGTTGACGTCCAAGAACACGATATCTCTCATCATCAGGAAGATAACCAAGAAAATTACCCTTTCTATCAAAAGCTGTCCATGGGCCTACCCTTACAACCTCTTCTTCAGAAAAGTTGCCATCAGTATCAACTATAGTGCCATTGAAACGCTTTACTTCTCCTTGCGCATTCATTTCTTCAAGTAATTGATACCATAACATTTCAAGTTCTTCATTAGATGGTAAAGCTTTTGATTTAGCTAAATCTGTCAGAGTTTTCGAACGACCTTGCAATTCTCCACTAATAATAGACTCTTTAATTTGAGCTCCCATTTCACTAGCTGTACCTCTAACAACACCAAAAAGTTCACCAAAAGCACCTAATCTTTCTGCTTTAAGATCTTCAAGTTCGCTTAATTTTACATCATTCTCATCAAAAGTTTTTTCTAGACGAACCGCTCTATCTTCTTGAACTTTTAGATTTGCTAAAGTTTCCTGAAGAACAGCATCCTGTGTACTCTTTTCAGCCATAAATTTAGCAATCCTTGCTCTATTTTCTTCACTATCATAGAGAGCTTCTTCTTCAACTTTTTGAAGTAATTCATTGAGAGAGGTAATTTCTTTTGGAGCTTCTTCAGCATCATCTTTTGCAACAACAGGTAAAGCAGATAAAGCAAAGACAGCCAAAAATACAATACCGAATAAATTCAATTTTTTTATAGTTTTTGTCATTTTACTTCCCCTATTCCGCTGTTATTTCTAAAGGTACAACCATTAAGTCTGGAGCTGCCTGCTCATTAGCAATACGGATACCCATTTGAATTGGGGTTCTGTATGAACCACCTAGTTTTTTCCAGCCATTATTCTTTCTACTCCAAACAGCAGCTTCATCGCCATCTAGTGTTTGATATATATATGAGTTACGACCAATTCTAAGGAAGTTAACAGTTCTATCNTCATCTGGGCTTACTTTTCCAGTATAAGCTTCAATTGTTCTTCCGTATTCATTTTCNATTTCATANGCTTCTGANATTTTGCGATATTTTTCNGCNGGTGAAGCATCTGGATTATTCATTAAATTTCTTAAACCAGCTACTCTTTGCCTTCTNTCATTTATTANAAANGGAACATCAAGCTCAACAAAATTNTCNAGNGCATCNATCATTTTAAACATNAGNGGCATAACCGATCTAGTTANNCTACTTATGCTGGCAATATCTTTTTCAATTCTAACCATTTTTCTTTCTTGNCTATCAATTANGATTTCCAATTGATCGTTATATTGCGTTAAGTCTATTAGTTGCTGGTAATTTTGTCTAAACTCTTGAACAACTACATTGGTAGCATCATCAATTATATCAATTTCATCTTGAGCTGCTTTACCATCTTTGTTTGATTGGGCCAAAAGTGATTTAACTGGATCCATTTGTCTTCTCGGATCTTCCTCCTTTTGAGCGTTCACTGAAAAAGTTAATGCTAATACCATTAAAATTGTTGATAAAAGATATAACATTGTGTTTTTTTTAAAATGAAAATTTATAATCATTTTGGTCCTCTCTATAATTATCAAATTTGATAATAATCAGCTTACAAAAACTACAAAAATTATCAAATAAAAATTACTCTAAATTTATTATTATTCCCCTTTAATGCTCTATTAATTTTATAAAAAAAATAGCAGGGAAAATTATTAGCAGTCATAAGTATTATAATAAACCCTAAAATTATTTTTTTTTTAAAATTTTAATTGGAAGAAAAATAAAAAAAATAAAAATTAATTAAAACCCTTGAAAAACAATAATAATAAATGTATACAATTGACAAAAATGACGCCTACGTCATTTTTTATAATTTATTTTTTTATTTAACAATGTTTACACAAGAGAATCATGAACAAAACAACCAAAACTGCAATAATTGTATTATCTGCATTATTACTATGGATGTTATCAGGTTTTTTTGAAAACAATTCTAATTCAAGTAATAACAATTCTGTCAAAATAAATAATGATGATGATAAAATTGTTAGGGTTAAAGCAAAAAAAATTAAATCAAAATTGAAACAATCAAATGTTCTTATTCAAGGAAGAACTGAATCAAGTAGAAATGTTAAAGTTGCTTCAGAAACAAATGGAATCATAAAGGAAATTCTTGTCAAAAAAGGTGAGTTTGTTAAAAAAAATCAAATACTTTGCAAACTATCTGTTGACTCAAGAGAAGCAAAGCTTGATGAGGCTAAAGCATTAATGCTTCAGAAAAAGTTAGAGTGGGATGCCTCAAAAGTATTAGTAGAAAAGGGGTATAGATCACAAACAAAAGCTGCAGGATCTAAAGCAGCTTATGATGCCTCAAAAGCTCTAGTAATTCAAATGGAGGAGGAATTAGAGAATATAAATATAAGATCACCCTTTGATGGATTCTTTAATGATAATTTAGCTGAGATAGGTGATTTTTTATCAATTGGAATGCCATGCGGGGAAGTTATAGATTATAATCCTATATTGGTTATTGGCCAGGTATCTGAACAAGAAATTAAAAAAATTAGATCGGGTACTCAAGGCTTTGCAGTTTTATCCACCGGTGAAAAATTAGACGGTAAACTCAGTTACGTTTCTAAAACAGCTGACATCAAAACAAGAACTTTTAGAGTTGAACTAGAAATTAGTAATACAAACTTTGAAATAAAAGACGGTATAACTGCAGAGCTATTTATTCCTACAAAAAGAGTTCAAGCTCATCTAATTCCTCCATCCTCACTTACATTGGACCCTGAAGGAAAAATAGGTGTAAGACATATTAACAATGATAATGAAGTTATATTTTCAGGCATTGAAATTATTGGCGATCAAGAAGAACTGATTTGGGTTACAGGTTTACCCGAACAAATTATACTTATTACAATTGGTCAAGAATTTGTTCTTGAAGGACAAAAAGTAAATTATAGTCTTGAGGCATTAAATTGATAAATATTATTGATTATGTAATGCAGGCAAGAAGGACAATAGTTTTCCTTATGGTAATTGTCATTTCAACGGGTTTTTTAACCTTTATAAATATAGCGAAAGATGCAGAACCAGATATTGATATCCCTTTTATTTACGTTGCTGTTCCTCATCAAGGTATATCACCAGAGGATTCCGAGCGTCTGATTGTTAGGCCATTAGAAAATCAATTAAAAACTATTGAAGGTATTGAGGAAATGAATGGCTCAGCCTCAAATGGTTACGGATCTGTTTTATTGGAATTTGATATTAAATTCGATAAAGATAAAGCCCTCGGGGATGTCAGAGAAAAAGTTGATATGGTAAAATCCAAACTTCCTGAAGATGCTGATGAACCAATTGTACTTGAGTTTAATATGGCAGAATTACCAACAATGGTTGTATCACTGTCAGGTGATGTTCCAGATAGAACATTATTTTATCACGCTAAGAGACTACAAACAAAAATCGAAGGCATACCAGGGGTTCTTGAAGCACCTATTACTGGCGATAGAGAAGACTTAATGGAAATTTTAGTTAGCCCATCTAAACTAGAAAATTACAATATTTCTTTAATGGATCTTATAAAATCTATAACTGGAAATAATCGCTTGGTTGCCGCTGGATCAATTGATAAAGGACAAGGAAAATTTTCTATTAAGGTTCCTGCAGTATATGAAAGTGCACAGGACGTTTATAATTTAGTAATTTTCTCGTCAGGTGATGGAGCTGTTACCTTAGGAGATGTAGCAGAAATAAGAAAAACTTACAAAGACACCGAGTCATATGCAAGAGTAAATGGAAAACCTGCAGTAGCTCTTCAGGTAAAGAAAAGAATTGGAGAAAATGTTTTAGAAATAAATAAAATAGTAAGGGTTGAAGCCCAAGATTATGTAAAAAATATATCAGACAATATTAAAATTAATTTTACAAGTGATAACTCCGACTACATTTTAGAAATGTTAAAATCTCTTCAAGCCGCTGTTACAAATGCAATTATATCAGTTATGATTTTAGTAATTGGAGCGTTAGGTATTCGTTCAGCACTCATGGTAGGAATATCAATTCCAACATCATTTTTAATGGCAATAACTTTACTAGCTTTATCCGGTGGGTACATAAATATGATGGTTATGTTCGGTTTATTGGTCTCGGTTGGTCTTTTGGTGGATGGATCAATTGTTATGGTTGAATATGCTGATAGAAAGATGGCAGAAGGCTCAAATAGATTAGATGCTTATACTAAATCTTACAAAAGAATGATATGGCCTATTATATCTTCAACAGCAACAACGTTAGCAGCATTTCTTCCTTTAATTTTATGGCCAGGTGTGTCTGGTCAGTTTATGAAATGGATGCCATTTATGGTCAGTCTAGTCTTAGTATCATCGCTTTTTTCAGCATTGATATTTATACCGGTAATGGGATCAATTTTTGGTAAAACAGAAAAAAAAGATTTAACAAATTTAAATGATAAACCTAACTTGAATAATATCTCAGGATACACAAAGATTTATATAAATATTTTACAAAAATTTATTAAAAATCCAATGCTAACCATAATCTCTTCAATAGGAATAGTTATTATTCTTTTTAATTTATATGTGAACTTTAATGCTGGAGCTCGTTTCTCAGTTGAGGGAGATACAAATCAAATGACAGTTCACATAATTGCAAGAGGAAACTTATCGCCGAGTCAAAAACTAGGAATTGCTCTTGATGTTGAAAATATAGTTAGAAAAGTAAATGGAATTAAAACAACTTCTACTCTTATTGGAGGAGCATCAGCTGAACAGATGATTATGACTGATGGCGAGAGTAGAAGTGATGAAATCGCTATGATGATGATTGAGTTAAAACCAGTTCATGAGAGAAGTCATGCCGATATTCTCCGACAAGAAATTTTAGAAAAAACATCTATGTTACCAGGAGTAATAGTTGAAGCATATAAAGTTGAAAGAAAACCTGAGTCAGGTAAAGATATTCAAATTGAACTTACCTCATCAAATAACTTTCAACTTATAAAAGTTACAAATGCAATAAGCAATAAACTGAAGTCCATGGAAGGAATTATGGAAGTCGATGATACTAGATCGCTTCCGGGAATTGAATGGATTATAAATGTTGATAGAGAACTCGCGGGGAAATATGGTGTCGATGTCTCTATTATTGGTTCAATTGTTCAATTAATTACTAATGGTATTTTAGTTGATAAATATCGTCCCGATGACTCAGAAGATGAAGTTGATATTAGAGTAAGATTTCCAAAAGACTATAGACAGCTTGAGCAATTTGATCAGTTAAGAATACCAACTCCTGATGGAGCTATTCCACTATCAAATTTTGTCAAAAGAGTCCCTCAACAAAAAGTAACATCAATTGAAAGATCAAATGGGACAAGAATCCTTAAAATTAGAGCTAATACTATGATTGATCCTGTTACAGGTAAAAAAATCCTACCATTTGATAAAAATATTGAAATTGGTAAATGGATTAATGATCAGAACTTTTCAAATGAAGTTGAAATTAAATTTGCAGGAACTAATGAGGACGGTGAAGAGTCTGCAGCGTTTTTGGGTAGAGCTATGCTTGCAGCTTTATTTCTAATGTTTATAATTTTACTTACTCAATTTAATAGTTTCTATCAAGCTGCCATAACTTTATCAACAGTTGTCCTTTCTACGGTAGGAGCTCTTACAGGTTTATTAATCACAGGCCAAGTTTTTTCAGTGATAATGAGTGGTCTGGGAATTGTATCACTAGCGGGTATAATTGTTAACAACTCAATAGTTTTAATTGATACATTTAACAGATTAAAAAAACATACAAAAACTCTAAATGAAGCAATACTTCGTTCAGCTGCACAAAGATTAAGACCCATCATATTAACAACGACTACTACCATGGTTGGTTTAACTCCAGTAGCACTACAAATTACAATAGACTGGTTTGGAAGAAGTATTGAAATTGGAGGTCTTATGTCTGCTTGGTGGGTACCATTTTCAACTGCTGTAATTTGGGGACTCGGATTTTCAAGTCTTTTAACTTTATTTTTAATACCAACATTGCTTGCTTTACCTGATTACTTAAAAAGAAAAAAATTTAATTTTGATAAAAGATTTTTAAAAACTTTAGAATCACCCGAATAAATAAATATGAAAACTGTTTGTTTATTTTGTGCTTCAATGAACGGGATAAATTCTAATTATAAAAAAGAAGCCAATAAAATTGGAGATATCCTATTAAAGCATAATTACTCACTTCTTTATGGTGGCGGGGCCCTTGGGCTAATGGGTATAGCTGCAAAATCAGCAAATAAAAAAGGGGTTAAAATAATTTCTGTTTTTCCTGAATACCTTGATGAACCTGATATAATTTTTTCAGAATATCAAAAAGTTATTAGAACAAAAAATATTGTTAATAGAAAAAAAAAGATGATTCAATTATCTGATATTTTTGTCTGTCTGCCAGGAGGAATTGGGACTCTTGACGAAATAACAGAAGTCCTATCAAGCGCAGCACTTGGTGAACATAAAAAACCAATTTTCTTGATAAACACTAATAATTTTTGGGAACCTTTTGTTAACTTACTTAATCATATGGAGAGGAATAAGTTTATTAGAACAAATGGAGATAAAAATATAAAATTCTCTAGTCTTAAAAATTTATTTGTTGTTAATAATTTAGAGGAGTTGTCATTACACAAAAAATTTAATTCTATTTAGGCTGAGGAGCTCCATCCTTTATTAATTTATACTGGATTGAGTCCATTAGAGCTTTTAAAGAAGCATCTACTATGTTGGGGCTAACACCAACTGTAAACCAGCTTTTTCCCTCTCCATCTTTTGATTCGATTACTACTCTTGTTGTAGCCTCTGTTCCTCCGTTTAAAATCCTAACTTTATAGTCAACCAGAACTAAATCTTTCATATATTTATCAAAAATACCTAAATCACTTCTCAATGCTTTATCAAGTGCATTTACTGGACCGTTACCTAATCCTGTTGACTCAATTTGTCTACCATCAATATTTAAAGTAACTTTAGCCTCAGAATTAAAAGCTTCTTTTTTGGATATTCGGCCTTTTTTTATCGATATAGAATAATCTTCGACAGTAAAAAAATTTGAAACATTGTCCAAAATTTTTTTAGCTAAAAGTTCGAAAGAAGCTCCTGCGCCGTCATAAGAATAACCATTGAATTCTTTTTCTTTCACAACCTCCAATAAATCTCCTAAACGTTCATCCTTATCGTCAACATTAATTCCAACAGACGATAAACGAGATAATAAATTTGATTTTCCAGCCTGATTAGAAACAAGAATTTTCCTGTTGTTTCCAATATCCTCTGGTCTAACGTGTTCATATGTTGATGGATCTTTCATAACAGCGGAAACATGAAGACCACCTTTATGAGCAAAGGCGTTATCACCAACATAAGGTTGGTGTTTGTTTGGTTGTCTATTTAAAATATCATCAAGCAATATTGAAATATTTTTAATATTTTTTAAATCATTTTTAGAAATTGAAATATCATAACTACTTGAATATCTATCTTTTAAAATTAATGTAGGTAATAGAGATATTAAATTCGCATTTCCACACCTTTCACCCAAACCATTTAAGGTTCCTTGAAGCTGTCTAACGCCTCCATCAATTGCTGCAAGTGAATTAGCAACTGCATTTTCTGTGTCATTGTGAGTATGAATTCCTATTTTTTCACCTGGAAACCTAGAACAAACTTGAGTTACAATTTCGTAAACTTCACTAGGTAAAGTTCCTCCATTAGTATCGCATAAAACAACCCACCTTGCTCCTGAATTAAGGGCGCTTTCAATACAAGAAAAAGAAAAATCACTATTAGATTTAAAACCATCGAAAAAATGTTCACAATCAATCATGGGCTCAATATTATTTTCACTGATAGACTTAACAGAGTCTTCAATAGATTTTAAATTTTCTTCTAATGTGATACCAAGAGCTACATCAACATGATAATCCCATGTTTTTGCTACTAAACATATACTTTCAGAGTTTGTATCAAGCAAAGCTCTCAATTGAGGGTCGTTATCGGCTGATCTACCTACACGTTTTGTCATACCAAAAGCTGTAAACTTTGAATTTTTTAATTTTGGCCTTGATTCAAAAAACTTAGTATCAGTTGGATTAGCACCTGGCCAACCTCCCTCAATATAATCTAAACCAAAACTGTCTAGTGCTTCAGAAATTATAATTTTGTCCTGAACGCTAAAGTCAACACCTTGGGTTTGCTGACCATCACGTAAAGTCGTATCAAAAATATATAATTTTTCCTTAATCACTCTATTCACCCAAAAGACGTCTTTTTATTTTATCATAACCTATTAATAAAATAAGTTCTTTTAATTCTGGACCATCCTCCAATCCAGTAATTGCTTTTCTTAAAGGAAGAAATAAATCTTTTCCTTTTCTATCAGTAGATGCTTTTATTTTTTCAATCCATAAATTCCAGGTTTTTTCATCCCATGGCTGATTGGGTAGAGAATCTGCTGCAAGTTTTAAAAATTCATTATCAAAATTCTCTATTTTAATGTCTTTATTTATAATTTTATCCCATTTGGTATATTCTGATAGAAAATCTATATTATTTTTTACTATCTCCCATA
Organism: Gammaproteobacteria bacterium; assembly: GCA_002710265.1. Taxonomy (GTDB): domain Bacteria; phylum Pseudomonadota; class Gammaproteobacteria; order Magnimaribacterales; family D2472; genus SAR86A. The sequence continues at coordinate 9,381 of PAJW01000042.1, forward strand.
AAGGTTCATAAGCAGCAATATTTTCAGTTTTTAGTCTGTCTTTAATTTCTTTAAAATTTAAAATACTTAATTGAGATGAATTTAATTTTGTCAATTGATCTAAACTGAACCTTCCAGGTGCTCTCCCTAGTTTGCTTAAATCTAAAATGTCTGAAATTTCTTTAAGTGATTGAAAAGAATTTATCTCAATTGCAGTACCTATAGATATATTAAGAGAATTAATTGCCATTGGTTCAAAGTTTTTATCTTTAAGACTTTTTATCGATGAAGCAGCATTTCTTTTTGAAAAAGGATCACCATTTTCATCAACAAGCAAGGGATGGTGACCAAATATTGGTGCATTTTTTCCTAATGATGAAAACATCTCAATTTGAATACCAGAATTTGTTACATGATCTTCACCGCGAATAATATTCGTTATTTGCATTTCAATATCATCAACTACACTTGGTAAGTTATATAAGAAACCTCCATCCTCTCTAACAACAACTGGGTCTGACTGAGTTGAGGTATCTACTACAACCTCACCTCTTACCAAATCATTAAAAACAATTTTTTTTCCTGAAAGCTTAAATCTCCAATATGGTTTTCTTCCCTCATCAAGGTATTTATTTTTTTCATCTTTAGATAAATTAAGTGATGCCCTATCATAAACTGGTGGCATTCTCCTTGATATCAATCTTTTTCTTTTATAATCAAGCTCTTCTTGAGTTTCAAAACACTCATATAAGAAACCGTCCTCAACTAACTGATTAAAATATTTTTTATAAGTATCTATTCTTTCAGACTGCTTATAAATTTTATCAACTCTTATTCCAAGCCAATTGAGATCCAATATGATCTGTTCTGCAAATTCATCGTTGCTTCTTTCAAGGTCTGTATCATCAATTCTTAAAATAAATTCCCCATTATTTTTTATTGTATAGAGATAATTAAACAATGCTGTTCTTATATTACCAACATGAAGTAAACCTGTTGGACTAGGCGCAAATCTTGTAACAGTTTTTTTTGTCAATTTTTATCTCTAAATAAATTTGTAATTGGATATCTTCGGTCTCTACCAAAGTTTTTTTGACTAACTTTTACACCTGGAGCGGATTGTCGTCTTTTATATTCAGAAATATAGAGAAGATTCTCTATTTTTTTAACTAAAGATTTCTCATGCCCTCTATTTACTATTTCGGAAATACTCATTTCATGATCAATTAAGCACTCTAGAATATCATCGAGCTTGTCATAGGGAGGGAGAGAGTCTTGATCTTTTTGATCCTCTCTTAATTCTGCAGTAGGTTCTTTTTCAATAATAGAAATCGGTATTACCTCACCGGGGGGTCCTAAACAAATTGACGATTTTGTAGAATTTCTCCATTTAGAGAGAGCATAAACTTCTGTTTTGTAGATATCCTTTATGGGGTTATATCCTCCATTCATATCACCATATAATGTTGAATAACCCACAGAAACCTCAGACTTATTTCCAGTTGTAACAACCATACTACCAACTTTATTTGATAGTGCCATTAGGAGTGTTCCCCTTATTCTTGACTGTAAATTTTCCTCGGTAACATCCTTTGGTAAATTATTAAAAAAAGGATTAAGAACAGACTCAAGACTATTAAAGGATTCCTCAATATCTAAGCTTCCAAGTTCAATATCTAAATTTTTTGCACACTCAGTAGCATCAATAAAACTTTGTTTTGATGTGTACTTAAAAGGCAACATAAAACATTTTACTTTTTCTGGGCCAAGAGCATCAGCTGAAATAGCAGCGCATAAAGCAGAATCTATTCCTCCTGATAAGCCAAGTATTACTCCTGGAAAATTATTTTTTATAACATAGTCTCTTAAGCCAAGCACCAATGCTGAATAAATATCTTCTAACTCATCTTTAATTTTTATATTCTTCAAAGATCCGTCATTTTTTTTATTAAATCCATTTTTAATATCAAAATTTATGTTGATAATATCTTCACTCCATGATGAAGCTTTTAAAAATAAAGATTGATCAGAATTTACAACAAAGCTTGAACCATCAAAAACTAATTCGTCCTGACCTCCTACCTGATTGACATAGACTAAAGGTAAATTATTTTCTTTAACTCTTTGAATTGCAGTTTCTATTCTTAAATTTCTTTTATACCTATCGTATGGAGAACCATTAGGTGTAATTATTATATCAGCGCCATCTGTTTTTAATTGACTGCATACATCAGGTTTCCAAATATCCTCACAAATTGGAATTCCTATTTTAATATCTCTAAAATTAAATGTTTGGGAAGACTTACCTGGGTTAAACACCCTTTTTTCATCAAATACACTATAATTAGGTAAACTTTTCTTTTTACTAATACCAATTATTTTCCCATTATCAATAAGAGCTGCTGAATTAAAAATTTTATCACCATCTTTGATTGGAACACCAATTATAATTCCAATATTGATATCTTTTGTATGTTTAACAATTTCCTTAAGACCATTTAAACAAGCATCTAGATAAGAAGTCTTTAAAACTAGATCCTCGGGTGGATAACCAGAAATAAATAATTCAGAAAAAACTATTAGATCTGAACCTTTTAACTTTTCACTAGCTATCGTCTCTATAGCTTTAGCAATATTTCCATCAATATCGCCTACTGTATTATTTAATTGTGCAATAGTAATTTTCATTCTTACATCCAAAAAACAATTCATACCTTGCTTAAAGCCTATGAACAACTTAAAGATTGGT
>PAJW01000001.1 GCA_002710265.1 Gammaproteobacteria bacterium
TCATTTCTGGTTAAAAACCTTTTATTGCATTGGCATGAGGGAGAAGAGTGGTTTTGGGATTGTTTAATTGATGCTGATTTGGCAAGTAATAGCGCAAGTTGGCAATGGGTAGCTGGTTCTGGTGCAGATGCAGCTCCATATTTTAGAATTTTTAACCCTATCAGTCAGGGTATAAAGTTTGATCCTGAGGGGGAATATACCAAGAAATTTTTACCCGAACTAAAGGATTTACCAATTAAATATCTTTACAGCCCATGGGAGGCGCCAGAAGATGTTTTAGAGCAAGCCAATGTAAAGCTTGGTGAAAATTATCCCGAACCAATTGTTGATTTAAAAGAGTCTCGGGAGAAAGCTTTAAATGCTTTCGATCAAATTAGAATTAAATAATATACATATCAGTAATGGTACCATTCTGTGACCCTGATGAATTTAAAATATCACTAATACCGAATACCATAGAAAATTCAGTATAAGTTAGGTCTATTCCAGCAGTACCATCAACCTTATTTCCTCCGACATTATAAGAAAACTTATTAGCACCACTAATGGTTATTTCTCGTCCATCTTCAAGTGTTAGACGTGCAGCATTTTTTGTAAAAAGTGATTTATCGATATAAGTATTNCTTGGAATTTGAATAATATTTGTNCCTTCTGTATCGGTAATNGAGACTTTTCCATTTTTAGGTAAAAGCTGAGAAACNAAATAAGTATCGTCACCTTTTAATCCACGATATGTTTTTGCTTGNCCATCAAGAATAATAATATTNTCACCGGAATTAAAATTTAAGGTTCCTGATAATGTTGTTTCACTGTGGGCTTGCAGAATATTTTTTGTTAAGTCAGGTGCCTCTGATAAAGAGTATTTACTGACTAAAACATCTCCATCTTTNAAAGATATTTTCTCTACATCTTTTAAAGTATCAGTAAAATCTCCATTGCCAACAGTTACGATTCCTTCTGTGTATGAATATGAGTCTTTGGTGCTACCTGAATAGGATATAGTATCAAAATNATCTGTTCCTTGAATTGTTCTGCCATTGGGTATTAAAAAAACTCTTGTTTCATCGAGTTTAGGGTATGACAATAGTGTAATTTCNTCGGTAAAATCTGGNTGATAGGTNGCATCATTAAATTCTATTGCAGAATANCCTACTAAAGCAAAGTCCCCACTAGCACCGACATCCCCNCCTAAGTCATCAGTTAAGCTTANTATNTTAAGGAAATTTGACTGATCTTGCTTTTGTAAAATATCATCATAATAATTTTCTATTCTATAATCATCTNTGTTCCCATTAATTTTAAAAATTTCATTATTTGTTTTTGCAANAGAGACGAGTTGACCCATAACANTATCGCCTTGGCGATTTAAAGGATCCAATTGAAAGATAGGAGGTGTTTCACCATTTTTTCCCCAAATTAATTCTAGAGCTTCCCAATCAAATTCAGCAAAATGAACAATTAGACTTCCATCTTCAAGTTGATGATTAATTCCCATATTACTNATGGTTGTTTCGCCTGCGCCNGAAATTTGAGTAACTGCATAATCTCCATCAGTTAGTGTCGATGGGTGTTCGAGACCCAAGANATGTCCAAATTCATGGGCAAAGGTTCTTTCCCAGTTACTTCTTGATGANTCATCCATTTCAACTGGAGTTGCAGGTCCTGGNACACTGTAATCTTGCATTGANCCAGCATANGCATTCATTCTGAATTGAACATCAAGTTCATAAAAATTCTTTGTTAATTGACTAAAAGCCTCTCTATTATCAGAACCTATNGGCCCACTAATACTNCCTCCTTTGCCATAGGANTCTTCAATAATCATATGAAAGTCTGCCTCATCAATGGATTGAACNTCTGAAATTTTTANACCTAAGCGGTCATTTAATGCATTAACAACCCTTGTCATAGCCTCAACTTGCCAATCAAAAGGAGTAATGGCTGTCACCCCTTTAAATACCTCTCCTTCTTTTGCTAGGTAATATTTTAATTCTCCAGGNTCTCTAGTTGTAGTCCTATTCCAAAGAGCAAGATCGCCAAATAAAATATGAGGATATTCAAGNACAACCTGACCAAGTTCATTTGTTGCTTCTGGGGCTGGTAAAAGCTGGTTATGATAAAAATCTCTTCCAGTCGTTTCACAAATTAAGCACATGATAATNNCATTTTTAATATTTCATTATATTATATACATATCCGAAATTTCACCAGTTTGTGCACCAGATGAGTTAAGAATATCATAGACACCAAATACCTCTGCAAATTCGGTAAAGTTTAAATCTGTTCCNTTTGTTCCGNNAGTTATATTACCACCAACATTATACGAAAANTTATCNGCNCCNCTNATAGTAATCTCACGTCCATCCTCAAGTGTTAAACGTGCTGCGTTTTTGGTAAATAAAGATTTATCGACATAAGTATTGTATGGAAGTTGAATAGTGTTTGAACCTTCCGTATCGGTAATGGAAACTTTTCCACTTTTTGGTAAAAGTTGTGAAACAAAATAAGTATCATTACCCTCTAAGCCTCGATAAGTTTTTCCTTGGCCATCAAGAATGATAATATTATCACCTTTATTAAAATTTAGAGTTCCAGAGAGAACATCTTCTGTATGTGCTGAAAGTATGTTTTCCGATGAATTAACCGTTTCAGATAGTTGATATTTTAATGAAGTCTTCGATAGTATTTTGTCCGAAAACTGCATCTTTTCGATGTNAGTAAGAGTGTCGGATCCTTCATCGGTAAAACCTTCAGAAGGAGAGGAGTGAACTACACTAACCGTGCCATTATCATTAGAAGTTAAGGTATAAGTTGATGATGCATCTTTATAAATAGCTGTATCAACACCAGCCCCACCATCAATAATATCGTTACCAGCTCCACCCTCAAAAGTATCTTTACCAGCATAACCAAAAGCTGTTTCATCACCCTCACGTAAAACAATAATATCATCGCCTGAATACCCATGGACTTTTGTGAATGGTGCAAAGATGTATAGTCCTGCCTCCTTTCCTTCAGCAAGATAATGCTCAAGACCTGTTGCATAAGTTCCAGCATCAACTACTTCTTTAGCAGATGAGTTTTCATTAAGATAATACTTCTCATTAAATCCAGGTATCCCCTGATCAGCTGCATTTATAAAATCGGGTCCAGTACCTATTTCTTTTTTAAGTTCATAATGAATAAATGAAGATGTTGACTCAGTTTTATCGCTATCAGCAGAGTTTTCGAAAACTACATATTCTATTTTATTGTCATTATCAAAATCACCCCAAACATATGGCTTACCTTTAACTTGTTCAACTCCAACCTCTTGGATGAAAAATCGAGCTAAACCGTCATTTATATAGAGTAATGGCGTTTCTGATGTTCTTGCTCCCACAATATCCAAATGCCCATCATTATTTATATCTATGATTTGCCATGGATCAATCCATGTTAATCTTCCATTATATGCGTCTTTATAGGCATCATTAGAAATACTATCGGTTATATCTATAAAATTTCCTAGTCCATCATTTTGATTAATTTGAAGATAATATCCTCCGTAGTAAGGTTCGTATCTTGTCCAGACGGTTACAACATCTAGGTCATTGTCACCATCAAAATCAGCAATGAGAGTTTCTAAATGCATTTGATTATCAGGGCCATAAATTGAATCAGGCATTTCAATCATGTTATCTTCAGTGAACTTTCCATTATTGTTTATAAATAATTTACTTGATGCACTTCCATGTCCAAATCCAATTAATAAATCGCTAAAACCGTCATTATTCGCATCAAATAATGCAGAATCAAGATGCATATTTTTTGCTATTCCACCATTTATATGATCAGTTTTTTCTTCATTTGTTAGTGGCCATCGATATATCTTTTTGTAAATATCTTGCTTATTTAGTTCGAATAAACCGTCAGAATTTTGTAATAATTCATATCCTTCTACATCTAAAGCACCTGAATAAGATCCTGTTTTTCCAATATAAATATCATCTAATCCATCACCATTAATATCCCCAACAGCTATTGAGTGAGCGTTTTCAGCTAAAGGAAAATCTTCGGTTGAGTCGGGTAACGTTGGAAAAATATCTATTGGATCTATTCGATTTTCTATGTTCTGAGTTAAGCGTAACTGCGAATAGGGCTTTAGGCTTAGATCTTTGACGCCTGAGGCATTATAAACATTGGCAGTAAGTATTGCTTCGGACTCTGTAGCTTTTAAAAAAATTGACTTAGATCTTCCAGCAGCATTTGCTACAGGCATATATGAATTTATATTTTCATTATATTCTAATTCTCCATCTCTAACAGTTAATGCAATAAAGGATGTATATGTCGAATAATCACCAACTTGGGCATATCCCTTTGCCATTGGTAAAATAACGTCTTTAATTCCATCAANATTAACATCAAATAAAATGGGTTTTGCTGGCGACCATCCTATTAATTGTGGAGGATTGGTAACACCAGCATAAGTATATTCCTCAGTCATGGTATTATCAGTAAAACTATAAATAATTTTTATTTCTTCGGATTGAATATTATTTGTAAGATATGATGTATCAATTATTTTATCATCATCCATAAATTCGATATATCTTCCATCGACGATAATATCTTTAAATTGAGGTCCTATTACATGGATTTCTTCACCAACTAAAGATATTGTGTAATCCTTTGAATTTCCTCCTGGATAAGATACTTTGTCGTCACCACCACCCATATAAAGGATATTATCACCACCAATTGAAAAATATTTTTCATATCCAGATGTGCCGTAAAAAATATCTCCTTTACCACTGCCATGAATTGTTTCAACTCCAGAAAGTTGATCACGTGTTCCATATCCATCGTCAGACCATCCCTCCTTTAAATTTATAGTGGCACCCTCATTGCCTCGCCAGAGAAGATAGGCGGTATTTTTACCTGATATATTATCATTACCTGGGCCTGAATTGATTGTATGCTGTGATCCGGCATTTATAACCGTATCATTTCCTTCTCCAGGTAGAATATTAATTACATCACTTGGTAATTCTGATGCATCAATAATATCATCATCATCTGTTCCTAAGTAATCAGCCATTTTAGTATCCTAAATTATATACATATCCGAAATTTCACCGGTTTGTGCACCAGATGAGTTAAGAATATCATAGACACCAAAAACTTCCGCAAATTCAGTAAAGGTTAAGTCAGTTCCTTTATCGCCTTTAGTAATATTGCCGCCAACATTATAGGAAAACTTATCGGCCCCACTAATAGTAATTTCTCTTCCATCCTCGAGTGTTAAACGAGCTGCATTTTTAGTAAATAATGATTTATCAACATATGTATTAGCTGGAAGTTGAATAGTGTTTGAACCTTCCGTATCGGTAATGGAAACTTTTCCGCTTTTTGGTAAAAGCTGTGAAACAAAATAAGTATCATCGCCTTCAAGACCACGATAAGTTTTTCCTTGGCCATCAAGAATAATGATATTATTACCTTTATTGAAATTTAGTGTTCCGGAGAGCACATCTTCGGTATGCGCTGATAGAATATTTTCGGATGCATCAACTGTTTCCGAGAGTTGATATTTTAAAGATGTTTTAGAGAGTGTTTTATCTGAAAATTGCATTTTCTCAATACTTGTAAGAGTATCGGATCCCTCATCAGCAAAACCTTCAGAAGGTAAGGTATGAACAACACTGACTGTTCCATCATCATTAGCTGTTAAGGTATAAGCAGATGATGAATCTTTATAAATAGCTGTATCGACTCCCTTACCACCGTCAATTGCATCATTTCCTGCTCCACCCTCAATAGTGTCTTTGCCCGCATACCCAAATGCGACTTCATCACCTTCGCGAAGTANNATANTATCATTTCCAGANTATCCATGAACTTTTGTTCCTTTGGCAAAAGTTTGTAAGTTTTCAGACTGNCCAACTGCTTTATAGTGTTCAAGTGCGGAAGAATATTCGCCATTATCCACTGATGTTTTTGCATCGCTGTTAACTCTAAGGTAATAGTTTTCATCAAAGCCAGGAAAACCATCCTTAGCTGGATTTTTTAAATTTGGCCCTGCATATATTTTTTCAGTTGTTCTAACTGTAGAAATTCCATTGACGGAGTTATTGTCAATGTAGTCGTTATTAGGAGAAAAGCCTTGNTTAATTCCCATACTAAATACAAANCCAACACCATNATCAGATCCAAAATCAATAGGCGCCCANCCNCCNTCAAAGAAACCAGTGATATCAATTCCTTTAGTAATATCATTTTCTAAAGCAGTAAAATAACCTTCACCATCGTTAATAAAAACTGCTATTCCTGTATGAAAGTAAGGAAATTCTGAGCCTGGTGTAAGTGTGCCATATGCCAAGCCACTTTTCACATTCCATTGAAAATCAACAATATCAAGGTGATTGTCATCATTAAAGTCGATTAAATAAATTGCACCTTCGGGANNTCCAGTATTATCATTGTTTAGGTTGGTAATTCTTTGTTCAGTTTCATCAGTAAGGACNGAACCACTATCGTTTATAAGTATTTGAATGTCTCTATCAACATAATATGGATCAAATTTACCGGACGCTATTACAATATCTGGAAAGCCGTCACCATTTATATCACCTGCAACCATATCATCGACTTTATTATTTATACCTTCTAGGCCTTTTGGTAATAAGATCGGTTCTGCTTCATTAAAATCACCAGTTCCGTCATTTATTAAAACAAAACCATANGCGTAATCGATGTATTGAGGTGGATTAAATCCTGANTCAATTGAATCTTGAACNAATTCATAAACTCTTGGGATTGCAATNATATCAATATCCCCATCTTGATCAAAATCNACTGCGTCAGCAGCTCTATGATTAAAACCATATCTTGCATATTGAGGAAGATAACTTTCTTCTCCACTTTCTTTTTCGCTAAAGGAATTTCCTTCATTATTAAATAAAAGGGCGGTTGTCTTAGATGATTGGTTTTCTAAATANATATCATTCCACCCATCTCCATCAAAATCTCCAATTGTGAGTGATCGGGAACCATACTGAAGGACCTCTATACTCTCCCCATTTCTTTCTATTGTATATCTTTCATCAACAATTGTGGACGTTACATCGGAAAATGTCCCATCAGATTGACTTAAAAGTATTACAATTCCATCATCTTGATTCCATGAAGCATCAGGTTTTGCTACGGCAACAATATCGTCTATTCCGTCATTGTTAAGATCACCAACATCACCGCCATAAACATCTATTCTATAATAATCGTTTCCGTTAATAAGATGTTGTCCAGAGACAAAATTTCCTTTTCCATCATTTAATAAAATAGTTACTTTTTCTGATTGTTCAGCATTTAAGTCTTCTTCATTATTTGGGAATCGAGCCGAAAAGTTATTTGTCCCAAAAATAACAGCATCTTGTAATCCATCACCATTAAAATCACCCTGTTTTGTTTTAACAAGACTCCATCCAAAAAAGCCGGGTGGAAATTTTTTTTCTTCACCTGATGCAGTATCTGGGTAGGTATATCCATCATGCTTTTCTGATGATAATACTTCTGTTATTCCAACATCAAAGATAAGCCCAGCACTTTTATCTTCAAATATTTCCTTAATCTTGGTAAATTTTCCGTTCTTTAGCTCATACTTAGAATCGGCAAATTGGAAAAATTCAAAATTATTAAATTCATTAGTTCCAATATTTCCTTGTAAATCATTTGTTGCTAATCCTTCGCCAGAAATGGTTACTTTTGAAGGGTCATCTGGATCAATTTCAATTACATGNTATCTATACGGGGAAGCAAATATAGCGGTATCTTTTCCCTCGCCTCCGTAATGAATGTCCGAGCCAGAATCTACATATATAAAATCATTACCACCATAACCATATACGGTATCATCCCCATCACCGGATTGAAAAATATTATCATTATCGTCTCCTATAAGTGTAATATTCGAGGGTTGATAATTTGTTGTTATTGCAATGCCTTCAATATTTTTAAATGAACCTTCAGTTCCAGACTGATCTCTTAGATCAATTACAAGATCTTCTCCTGCATTGATTTCAATGACATCTGTTCCACCTTTTCCATCGATATCAGCTTTTGTAAAATCAGCTATCTTAATTATGTTACTTTCGTCATTACCTATTACAGTAACTGTGGCATCAAGTTGAACAACATTAAAATCTGAGATATCAATTTTTGTAAATCCACTAAATGTATCAATATCTTCGGTAGTGGCGGTAGTGTATTTAGCCGTTCCTGCAGCCATATCAATATTTAGAACTTGATCGCTACCATTATACTCGAGCTTTGAGAACCTTAAGGATGTGGTATCTAGGAAACCTCTAAAATCTAAATCAAGAATATGATCCTTATCTAAATTATAATCAAAAGAAGATGATTCAATAAGAGTATAATCATCACTACCCAATCCATCATAAATTTCTAATTTATTATCTGGATTTTCTATTACTACAGTATCATTGCCTTCAAAAGTATAAACAGAAGAGCCATTAAAATCGATATCTACGACAGTGATATCATCATCACCAGCTGTTCCTTTATATGCAGTTTGATTGTTTTCTTGATAATCCTCGAGTTTGTCAGCCATTGAAAATTCCTTAGATATTTTTTTAGGTTATATAAAATTTAAAAACTGTAAATATAAAAGTCTTTATATTATATACATATCGGCAATAGCACCAGTCTGAGCACCTGAAGAGTCNANAATATCAGCTNACTCCAAAACTCGTTGCAAANTCTGAANATGTTAGATCANTTCCTTTNGTNCCNTCAGTNACATTACCNCCNACATTATAAGANAANTTNTCAGCNCCACTAATNGTAATNTCNCNNCCATCCTCAAGNGTNANNCNAGCAGCATTTTTNGTAAATAAAGATTTATCAATNTANGTGTTAGAAGGAATTTGAATGATATTTNTNCCTTCAGTNTCCGTAATGGAAACTTTTCCANTTTTAGGTAAAAGNTGAGAAACGAAATAGGTATCATCACCNTCAAGNCCACGGTAAGTATTAGCCTGACCATCAAGGATNATGATATTATCACCTGCATTAAAATTAAGAGTAGCTTTTATAACTTCTTCTGTATGTGATAAAAGAATATTTTTAGTTGAGTCTAGACTATTTGAAAGTTGGTATTTTGGTTTTGCAATTTCGTATTCACTTATCGTTAGTTCCAATGGAATATCAGCATTTTTCCACTGTATAGGGTAATTAATTGGAGAAAAGAANAAGTANTTNCCNTTAANATCATANNNNCCNTAAAAGCTAGCTCNTGNTCAGANGGTTGTGCATTAGGAGACCANCCATCAGATAATACATAACCCACATCANTGGAAGANACAAAGACACCATTNCCATAATTAAAGATAGCAACATCAACTTTTTCATTTGNNGGNTATTTTTTTCCAGAATTTCTGTTGAAAGAAATATCTAGGTCACCATCTTTATCAATATCGACAAAATCAATGAACTGAACATAAGTATTTTGGTAATCTCTCCAATCTTGATCATTAAGGCTATCGCCACTTTCATAAGTNTTAAAACCTATTAATCTATCATTCGTTTCATCGTTAAATGTTCCGTCACTTTGTTGAATTAAAAATTGAAGATTTCTTCCATCATAATAAGGATCACTATTTGTTTGAGATATAACTAAATCAGGAAGACCATCAGAATTGATATCAGTTGATTTAATATCAACATTTACGGCGTCTTCCCATAATGCATTAGGAAGCTCCTGAAAAGTTTCATCTTGGAAATTACCCTTACCATCTTGATAAACAATTATATTCTTACTAGAAAAACTTGTTGTTCCTCCAGAATGCCCTAAAACTAATTCTAAAATTCCATCATTATTAAGATCTACAAGTAGACTTGAATTATAAAAATTTCCGTGTTTTCCAACCCCATCAATTGTTTTAATGATTGATGAATCAAATATAGTTCCCTCGAGATTTACCGACTCGAAAGTTGGACCATTCTGACTGAGGAGTAGTTGAGGAAGAGTTCCCTTTCCTTCTTGNCCAGGNTAAGTGGAAACATTCGAGGCGTAAATATCNGGATATCCGTCTCCATTTACATCACCTATTGTTGCATCATGAGTAAAATTTTTGACTTGAGGTAATAATTCTGGTGAGTCTGTATAAGTTCCATCAGAATTTGACATNAAGATTGTATTTTGACCCCCTGGAAATGGATCAGCATCNCTTCCAGANGCCCCTAGAAAAATATCTAATCTTCCATCTTTATTAAAATCNGCAAATTCAGCAATCATAGGACCTATGAATTTACTTGTTTGATTTTTTATTTCGACTACCGAAAAGGTTCCATCGCCATTGTTTTCTAGAATTACTGGATATTGCGGAAAATCTCCTTGTTGAGGAAATGATCCAAAACCAAGAAACAAATCACTATCACCATCACCATCTAAGTCTCTTGCCTTATGTTCTTGATTAATAAAGGCATCATCTTCAAGGTTTAAAAGCTTTAAATCTTCAAAAGGTATATTAAAATTATTTATTTTTGTTGTCATAAAATTAGCCTAACTTAATTATTCAATTATTTAAATAATATACATATCCGAAATTTCACCTGTCTTCGCACCAGATGAGTTAAGAATATCATACACACCAAAGACTTCCGCAAATTCGGTAAAGGTTAAGTCAGTGCCTTTATCACCTTTGGTGATATTACCTCCAACGTTATAAGAAAATTTATCAGCGCCACTTATAGTAATTTCGCGTCCATCTTCCAATGTTAACCTTGCTGCGTTTTTAGTAAATAATGATTTATCGACATAAGTATTAGATGGAAGCTGAATAGTATTCGATCCTTCCGTATCGGTAATGGAGACTTTTCCGCTTTTTGGTAAAAGTTGTGAAACAAAATAAGTATCATCGCCTTCTAAACCACGATAAGTTTTTCCTTGGCCATCAAGAATGATAATATTATCACCTTTATTAAAATTTAGAGTTCCAGAGAGAACATCTTCTGTATGTGCTGAAAGTATGTTTTCCGATGAATTAACCGTTTCAGATAGTTGATATTTTAATGAAGTCTTCGATAGTATTTTGTCCGAAAACTGCATCTTTTCGATGTCAGTAAGAGTATCGGATCCCTCACTGGTAAAACCTTCAGAAGGAGAGGAGTGAACTACACTAACCGTGCCATTATCATTAGAAGTTAAGGTATAAGTTGATGATGCATCTTTATAAATAGCTGTATCAATACCAGCCCCACCATCAATAATATCGTTACCAGCTCCACCCTCAAAAGTATCTTTACCAGCATAACCAAAAGCTGTTTCATCACCCTCACGTAAAACAATAGTATCATCGCCTGAATACCCATGGACTTTTGTGAATGGTGCGAAAGTTTTCAGCCCTGCATCCTTTCCTTCAGCCAGATAATGTTCAAGACCTGTTGCATAAGTTCCAGCATCAACTGCTTCTTTAGCAGTAGTATTTTCATTTAAATAATATTGTTCATTAAAACCTGAAGCACCTTTTTCAGCTGCATCAGTAGAATAATTAGGACCAGTACCTATTTGATTAGCTAATTCATATTTAACTATATTATTAGTACTCCTTACTACGTCACCACCTCTATTACCAAGAGCATTGACTCTTTCTTCATCCCATACAATAAATTCAATTAAATTATCATTATCAAAATCTGAATATATGAATGGCAATCCATTGACATTAAATTTACCAAATTCATTTGCCTCTAGAGCGACTTCATCTATTGAAAACCTTCCTGAACCATCATTAAAATAGATTAGTGGTATTCCTGTTGCTAAACGCATTCCTAGAAAATTCTCATCGTCTGAGGTTACACCAGCAATATCCATGTGTCCGTCATTATTAAAATCTATAAGTTGCCAATGAGGAACCCAACCTTCCTTGTACGAATCTTTTGTTGTATTGCCTATGATTGTACTGGTTGTATCACTGAAATTACCTTGTCCATCATTTATAAGTATTTGAATATAGTTTCCGCCATAAAATGGATCTAGCCTTGTATACTGAATGGCTAAATCTATATCGCCATCATTATCAAAATCATTTGATAGAGTTACCATATGCTGTTGATTTTTTTCTCCATAAATTGATTCTGGAATATTAATGTAGTTATTTTCATCGAATTTACCGTTTGAATTAATAAAAATTAAACTGCCACTATTTCCATTTCCAAAGCCAGCTATTAAATCATCAAATCCATCATTATTAATATCTATAAGAGCTGTATCTAAAAGTAAGTTATTGCTGTTATCTCCAGGGGTTGTCCAATTTACAATTTTTTTATAAAAATCATCTTTTTCAATTATAAATTTTCCATCATTTTGTTGAATGAGGGAATAAGCACCTTCGCTTGCCCCATTTGCATAACCATGCCCAACAAAAATATCATCTAGACCATCACCATTTATATCACCTACATCCATAGCATGTGCGTCAACCGCATATTTCTGCTCCTTTGTTCCTTCGG
>PAJW01000002.1 GCA_002710265.1 Gammaproteobacteria bacterium
ATATTAGTTATAATACGATACTTAGATCTTATTCAAAGCAGGAAGTAAGTAAATAATGAAAAAAAATGCCTTTTATGCTCAATCTGGTGGAGTTACATCTGTAATTAATGCTACTGCAGGTGCGCTTATTCTTGAGGCTAAGAACCATAAATTGAAGATTGTAAAAATTTATGCAGGGAAAAATGGAATTCTCGGTGCGCTGAGAGAAGATCTCATAGATACTTCAAAGGAAAGCATCTCGGCAATTAAAAATTTGAGGGAAACTCCAGGCGGTGTATTTGGTTCATGCAGATTTAAATTAAAAGATTTAAAGGATAATAAAAAAGAGTATATGAGATTGGTTGAAGTTTTTAAAGCTCACAACATAGGATACTTTTTTTATAATGGCGGTAATGATTCAGCTGATACAGCATACAAAGTTTCTAAGATTAGCAGCGCTATGGGTTTTCCAATTAATTGCATTGCGATTCCAAAAACTGTTGATAATGACTTGGCTGTCACTGATTGCTGCCCTGGGTTTGGCTCTGCCGCAAAATACATAGCTACTTCTGTAATGGAGGCATCCTTGGATGTGGCTTCAATGTCAGAAACCTCAACGAAAGTATTTATCCTAGAAGTAATGGGAAGACACGCAGGATGGATGGCGGCAGCAGGATCTTTAGCAAAAATAGATAAAAAAGATGCTCCTCATATTACTCTTTTTCCTGAAATAGTTTTTGATGAAAAAAAATTTTTATTGGANATAAAAAAGACTGTTAANAANGAAGGTTATTGTGTAATNGTTGCNTCTGANGGAGTAAGAAATAAAAAAGGTAAATTTTTAGCAGAATCTAATCTAAAAGATGCATTTGGTCATTCTCAGCTAGGAGGCGTGGCCCCATTTCTATCAAACTTAATCAACACAAAATTAAAACTAAAAAATCATTGGGCTGTATCTGACTATCTTCAGAGAAGTGCTAGGCATATAGCATCTAAGACAGACTTGGCTCATGCAGAAGCAGTAGGTTCATATGCAGTAAAATATGCTGTTCGCGGTATGAATGGAGTAATGCCAGTTATAAAACGAGGTGGTGGTAAAAAATATTCATGGAAAATTGAACCAGCTCCATTATCAAAAATTGCAAATGTTGAAAAAAAATTGCCTAAATCATTCATCACTAAAAATGGTTTTGGCGTTACTAATAAAGCAATTGAATATTTGAGGCCCTTGATAGTTGGCGAAGCATTTCCTAAGTTTAAAAATGGAGTTCCTGTTTCAACAAGATTAAAACTAAAAATGGTTAAAAAGAAATTGAAAAAATGGACAGGCTAAGAAATTTGAGAGTTTAATTCTTGAATAATTGAGCCAACTTCCTCTTTTAGTTTATTCTTATCGTCTTCGTTAAGGAAATCTCCAACAAAAACATCTTCACCTTTTGACCTAAAGCTAAGTCTTATTGTTTTATTTATATCTTTTTGAATTTGAAAAGAAGTGAAAGTCCTAAACTCTTCCCACAAATATTCGGCTTTATTAATTCCTTTCTCAATTTTTACAATGTCTTGTGAAATATAAATTTTTTCTTTCTTAGAACTCCATTTAAAACTTAAATAAAAAGCTATAAATAAAATAGTTAGCTCAATTCCTGCAAAAGGAAGAATCATAAATGCTCCAAAAAAATAAAATATTATTGCTATACCTCCGCAAACGAAAGTAATACTTGCCAGAA
This sequence comes from Gammaproteobacteria bacterium, assembly GCA_002710265.1. Taxonomy (GTDB): domain Bacteria; phylum Pseudomonadota; class Gammaproteobacteria; order Magnimaribacterales; family D2472; genus SAR86A. The sequence goes on from PAJW01000002.1 coordinate 1,707, forward strand.
AAATTATCCTTGCTATCCCTTCTAATGAGCTATTTGGACTTAAAGAAATTAAGTAATTTGATTTATCTCTTTTTTCAATCGTTACCAATGTAATTCAGCCTAGTTATCTATTGATTTTCTTTAGAGGGCTTTACTTCTTCAACCAACCTCTCAATATTTATCAGCTTGCCAACTTTTTTGCCACGTTTTGCACGAGTAAGAATATATTCAGACCAATCTTTAGGCTTTAAAGTAACAAATCTTTTACCAACTTCAATTCTCAAAGAGCTATCAATTGCTAAAAGTTGTGCATGGGCCATAAACTCTTCTCCGGCAGCAAGTCTCTCTTTAGGGATATTAATTATCTTATTACCCTTACCTTTACCTAAAATTGGTAGCTCGCTTACTTCAAATATTAATAGCTTGCCTATATTAGAAACAGCTGCAATATGGGTATGGTCATTTCTTACAGGTATGGCTTTCAACATTTCGGCATTTTCTGGAAGACGCATAAATGCTCTTCCTGATTTCTTGTTAGAAATCATATTTTTATATTCGGCTATATAACCATAACCACCTGAGTTCATGATTAAAAATTTATCTTCGTCTACTCCAACTGAAGATGAGATAAATTTAACTCCAGAATCTGCATTTAATCTTCCAGTAATTGGTTCTCCCATTCCTCTTGCAGAAGGAAGAGAATGACTCGGAATTGAGTAGGCCTTTCCATTAGAATCCAAAAACACAGCAAGCTGATTACTTTTTCCTCTAGCAAAATCTTGAAGTGAATCATCGCCCCTATAAGACAATGTGCTTGGATCAATGTCATGACCTTTTGCACTTCTAATCCAACCAGCTTTTGATAGCACAACCGTAATTGGCTCAGTCACAATTGTTTCTTCTTCAGAGAATACTTTTGCCTCTGATTCTGAAATTATTGGAGATTTTCGTTCATCACCAAAATTTTGTTTTATTTCTAAAAGTTCATTTTTAATCAAAGTCTTAAGTCTTGATTTTGAGTTTAATATTTTTTCAATTTCATCTTGTTCAGAAACTAGCTCACCTTTCTCATTCTCAAGTTTAATTTGCTCTAATTTTGCTAGTTGTCTTAATTTTATTTCTAAAATTGCATTTGCTTGTATATCAGATAATTTAAAGTTTTTAATTAAATCTTTTTTTGGTTCTTCGGAGTTTCGTATAATTTTAATAACCTTATCAAGGTCGATAAAAATAGTGAGGAGTCCTTCAAGAATATGCAGCCTATCATTTACTTGGTCTAGCCTGTGTTCAAGTTTTCTTTTTACAGTATCTTTTCTAAAAACTAGCCACTCTTTTAATAAATCTACTAATGAGAAAACTTTTGGTCCGCCCTTTAAAGAAATCAAGTTCATATTCATGCGATATGATTTTTGCAGATCAGTAGAAGCATATAAATGATTCATAAGATCAGTCGCGTTGACTCTGTTAGATTTAAGAGTTAAGACTAATCGAACGGGCTCTTCATGATCCCCTTCATCTGAAAGGTCAACTACCATTGGTAGTTTTTTATTAACCATTTGATCTGCAATCTGTTCGAGTATTTTTGATCCAGATGCTTGATAAGGCAATGCATTTATAATTATTTGATTTTTTTCTTGCGTCCAGTGAGCTTGTATTTTGAAACCACCCCTACCAGTTGAGTACATTTCATATAATTCTTCAGAGTTAGCAATGATAGATGCATGATTCGAAAAATCTGGCCCCTTTATAATCTTCAAAACATCTTGTAAATCAGTTTTAGGTTTATCAATAAGCTTTATGGTTGCATCAATTACTTCGTTTATATTGTGAGATGGAATATCTGTTGCCATACCGACAGCTATACCAGATGTTCCGTTAAGTAATATCGTTGGTATTTTTGATGGGAAAATTACAGGCTCAAGAAGAGAACCATCAAAGTTAGGTTGCCAATCGACTGTGCCAGATTTAAGCTCTGAAATAAGAAGATTAGCGAAAGCTGTTAATTTTGATTCTGTATACCTCATAGCTGCAAATGATTTAGGATCATCTTGAGATCCCCAATTACCTTGGCCATCAACCAGCGGATATTTAAATGAGAAGTTTTGTGCCATAAGAACCATTGCTTCATATGCAGCACTATCTCCATGAGGATGGAATTTACCAATTACATCGCCAACTGTTCTCGCAGATTTTTTGTATTTTGCTCCAGCATCCAAACCGAGTTCAGACATTGCATATAAAATTCTTCTTTGTACTGGCTTTAGACCATCCCCTACATTTGGAAGCGCTCTATCCAAAATCACATACATTGCATAATTTAAATATGATTCTTCTGCATATTTTTTCAGACTTATAGATTCAAATTGATCTTTTGTCATTTTTTACATCCTCACCAATGATCCTTTCTTTTCAAGCCACTCTTTTCTTGCAGGAGCATTCTTTTTTGATAGAAGCAGATCCATCATCGCATTAGCATTGTCAGTTGCTGATATTGACAGTCTTACAAGTTGTCTTGATTTTGGATCCATAACAGTTTCCCTCAGTTGTGAGGGATTCATTTCGCCAAGCCCTTTAAATCTTTGAATATTAATTTTTGGTTTGCCTTTCTTGTTTTTAAACTCTTTAACTACTGTATCTTTTTGCTTTTCATCAAGGGCATAAAGAACCTCCTTTCCACAATCAACTCTATATAAAGGAGGCATAGCTATATAAATACGACCTTCTTGCACAAGGCTTTTGTAATGTCTTAAGAATAATGCACACAACAAAGTTGCGATATGAAGCCCATCGGAATCAGCATCTGCCAGAATGCATATTTTTCCATATCGTAACCCAGAAATATCTGAGTTGCCTGGCAAAACACCTATTGCGGTCGAAAGATTTTTTATTTCTTGAGATTTAATTATCTCATCACTTTGAAGATCCCAAGTATTCAAAATCTTACCTCTTAGAGGCATTATTGCTTGAAAGGACCTTTCTCTTGCTTGTTTAGCTGATCCTCCTGCTGAATCACNTTCAACTAAAAATAGTTCGGTTTCATTAAGATCCTCGCTATTACAATCAGATAATTTACCAGGAAGTGCTGGACCTTTGAAGGTTTTCTTTCTTTCAACAGTACTTGAAGCTCTTGCTCTGCTTTGAGCAGCTGTAATGGCTAATTCGGCAATTTTTTCACCCTCTTCAGTGTGAGTGTTAAACCATATACTGAATATATCTTTAGTTGAACTACTTACAAATGCCATATGATCTTTAGAATCAAGCCTTTCTTTTGTTTGTCCAGCAAATTGTGGATTCTGTAATTTTGATGAAACGACAAAAGTAGCATTACTGATAACATCATCTGCATTAATTTTAAGTCCTTTCGGCAAAAGGCTTCTTATTTCACAAAATTCCTTCATTGCTTCTAACAAACCTGACTTAAAACCATTTAAATGCGACCCCCCTTGAGCGGTAGGAATAAGATTTACATAAGTTTCATCAAGTTTGTTTTTAATGGTTTTACTTGTCCAATTTATTACAAAGTTAACTTCTTGGGTTTTGGAGTCTTTGGATGAAACTATCGATTCATTTAATATTAAATCAAGCCCCTCAGAGGAATCCTCTAAGTAACTCTTGAGTCCGTCTTCAAAATACCATTTAATCTTTTCTGATTTCTGTTCATGATGAAAATCTATGGTTAGTCCTGGACATAGGACTGCCTTCGCTTTTAGAACATGTTTAAGTTCTTTTATTTTTATTTGATTAGATTCAAAGTACTTATCGTTTGGTTTAAAAGTAATTGAAGTACCAGTGTTTCTTGCGCCCACATCTCCAACAACCTTTAGTTCTTTCTTTTTATTTCCGTTATTAAAATGCATTTCAAATTCTTTAGCATCCCTTTTTATTTTTACTTTAAGATCTTCAGACAAAGCATTCACAACAGATACTCCAACCCCATGCAAACCGCCAGAAAAATTATATTCATCACCAGAAAACTTAGCTCCAGCATGAAGCTTGCAAAGGATTAACTCAACTCCAGAAACTTTATGCTCAGGATGAATGTCAACTGGCATACCCCTGCCGTCATCAGAAACTTGTATTTTTCCATCTTTGAATACTTTAACTTTTATATTTGAGCAGTGGCCAGCAATCGCTTCATCAACAGAATTATCTAACACCTCCTGAATAAGATGGTTTGGACAGGAAGTATCTGTATACATTCCAGGTCTTTTCCTAACAGGGTCTAAACCTGACAGAACTTCAATAGCTTTTGAGTCGTAGGTATTCTTGGCCAATTTAATTTGCCTTTAAGATTATTCTTAAAAAACTTTTGGTTATTTTGTTTTTCATAAAAGTTTTTGAACTAATAGATATTTTACTCTAATAACTAAAAAAAGAATGGTCAAATTAAACTTTTTGAATAAAACTCAGTCTATAACCTAACTATATGTAGTATTAATTATTATAATGTTTACACTGCACACATTTAATAGGTTAAAATATGGCCATGCAAATTAATTTTAAATGCAAAATATTGTTCTTTCTTCTAATGAGCAGTCATCTCTCATCTGAGAATCTTTTGGATATTTATAACGAAGCTTTAGAAAATGATCCCACATTTAGATCTGCTGAATATTCTTATCTAGCCGATAAAGAAATAGTAGTTCAGGGAAGAGCAGCTTTAATGCCAAGCATTACCCTAAGTGGTGCAACTAATTGGAATGAATATTACCAAAACGATCAACTTCAACAAGATTATAATTCTTTCTCTAAATCAGCCAGAGTATCTCAACCTTTGTTTAGATTGGACACCTGGTTTAATTTTAAAAGATCCAAATCCCTAACTGATGCATCTGAGGCAGAATTTGCTTATGAGCAACAAAGTTTATTGGTGAGAACTGCTGAGCTGTATTTTGGCGTTTTACGTGCAATTGATAACTTAAATGCTTCAGTTTCTGAAGAAAAAGCTATAAAAAAACAATTAGATCAAGCCCAGCAAAGATATGAGGTTGGATTATCTGCCATAACCGGAGTTCAAGAAGCACAATTAGCATATGATCTTAGTAAAGCAGCTAGAATAAATAATGAAGGGAATCTATTTTCTGCTCGAGAAGCATTAAATGCCCTAATCGGAAGAGAAATATTTTCATTAGACCAATTGGGTGATAGTCTTCAGATATCATCACCTTTTCCAAACTCTAAGGAAGAATGGGTTCAGTTAGCTTTAAAAAATAACTATCAACTTAAAGCATCTTATCTAAGAAAAGATGCTGCTAAAAGTAATGCTAGAAGTGCTGCTTCTAATCATTTACCAAAAATTGATATAGTTGGATCAGGCTCTGAATCAGAAACTAATCAATTTAACTATGAAGGTTTTAGCATAAATGGTCAGGGTATACCTGTTCCTGCAGTAACAGGAAGAAGAAATTATTCTATTCAACTGAGTATGCCTTTGTTTCAAGGTGGTGCGGTTAATTCAAGACGAAAACAAGCATATTCACAGTATAGTCAAGCTGACGAAAATACTTTATTTACTGAAAGAAGAATAATTCAAGAAGTAAGATCACAATTTTCTAATGTAAATACATTAGTGGCTAATGTAACAGCACAGAAACAAGCAGTTATATCTGCAACAAGTGCATTAGAAGCAACTCAGGTTGGATATAAAGTAGGTACAAGAAATGTTGTTGACCTGCTTCAAGCTGAAAAAAATCTCTATAGTGCAGAAAAGAACTTAGCAAATGCTAAGTATGATTATATACTTGCGAACCTTAGACTTGCACTTGCGGCAGGAACTATCGACCCAAGTGATATTGTAGAAATTAATAATCTTTTAAATTAATCAATGCCAGAATTGCCTGAGGTTGAAACTACCGTTAGAGCAATTAATGGATTCGAGAATTCTACACTTGAAAAAATTGTAATCCATAATAGAAATCTAAGGTGGAAAGTTGATAAAGAACTTGAAGCATTAGTAGCCAACAAAAAAATTTATAAAATATCGAGAAGAGCTAAATACATAATTATTAAACTAGATGTTTATTCATTAATGTTACATCTTGGCATGTCTGGCAAATTAAGAATACAAAATAAAAAAGATAACTTTTTTAAGAAACATGATCATGTTGAATTTATTTTTAAAGATAAAAAAATTATCTTTAATGATGTAAGAAGATTTGGCTCGCTTCATATAACCAAAAACATAAATCATCACCCTCTTATATCAAACTTAGGAATTGAACCCCTGTCTAGAGATTTTAATAAAGACTATTTGCATGCCATATGCGCAAATAGCAAACTTAATATTAAAAAATTGCTAATGGATCAGAAGAAAATTGTGGGTGTTGGTAATATATATGCCTCTGAAAGTTTATTTCTTGCATCCGTAAATCCATTAAGACCAGCTATGAGTCTAAACGTTTCGGAGTGCTATGAAATAATCAAAGCTATTAAGAAGGTGCTGAAAAAGGCAATTAAGATGGGAGGTACTACGTTGAAAGACTTTTATTCAGCAGATGGAAGCGAAGGATATTTTAAGCTAAACCTAAATGTTTATGGTTTAGAAAAAAAGCCATGCAAAAAATGCAAACATCAGATAAAAAGAATTGTTATTGGTCAAAGGTCTACATTCTTTTGTGAGATTTGTCAGATTTAAGAACCCAGTTTTGCTTTAAGAGCTTGTTCAACAGTTGGATGCACAAACTTAGATACATCTCCTTTTAGGTCACAAATTTCTTTAATTAAACTTGAAGAAACATAAATTAGGCTTTCTTTAGGGGTAAGAAAAATACTTTCAATATCAGGCGCTAAAGATCTATTCATTGTTGCTAGTTGAAACTCATATTCGAAATCAGATACCGCTCTAAGGCCTCTTATGATTGCACAAGCCCCTTGATCTTTGGCTACATCAACAGTCAGTTGTCTTGGAAAGTCTACAATTTCAACTTTTGGATTATCTTTATATATTGTTTTTGCTAATTTAACTCTATCTTCTAAACTAAATAATGTATTTTTTGCTTCACTTTTTGCTACAGCAACAATAATTTTATCAAACAAGCCACTTGCTCTATCAATAATATCCATATGCCCAAAGGTTATGGGATCAAATGAACCAGGATAAATAGCTACTTTCATATCAAAATAATACCTAAATTGTATTATTAATGGAAATATCTTTTAAATACTTGTTATTAATATGTCTCCTGAATCTATTAATTTGGTTATTTTTGAGTCATTCCAACCAATTTCTTTAAGAATATCACTGCTATGTTCTCCAAGTAATGGGCTTGGTTCTGCATGAGAAGTTGATTTACCTTCAAATAAGATAGGTGGTGTTGTAACAGTAAGCTTACCCATAGCATTAGTTACATAAGTTTCAAGAGCTCCTATAGCCTTAATTTGTTCAACCGTTTCTATTTCATCTCTTTTGATACAGAGAGAGCATGGAATATCTGCCGCTGTAAGTATTTCCAATGCCTTATCAACACCAATATCTTTTCTTGGATTTGCATATGTTTTTAATACTTCTTTCATATTTGTCATCCTTGATGGAATTGATGAAAAGATTGATTTTCCAACCAATTCAGGATATCCCAGCATAGGCAATACAACCTCATAATGCTCGTCTGTTAATGCTGCAAGAGCAACTCCACCATCGGTATAATTTATGGTCTGAAAATATTCTGAACCTGGCGACATATCGATTCTATCTTCATCTTTAAGAGTTCTGTGCATCATTCCATCTGGCCACATAAATGATAAACATGCGTGTAACATTGATATATCAATATGTTGTCCTTCATTTGTATTTGTTCTTGCTAATAATGCTGCTGTTGCAGCCTGACAAACTGTATATGCAGTAACTTTGTCACATATAAAAGTTTTTATGAAGTCAAATGAGTTTTCATCTGATGATTGTAAGTCTGTGAATCCTGCAAATCCTTGTATTACATGATCAAATGCAGGTAAATTTGCCATTGGGCCTTTGGTGCCAAAGCCACTTACTGCAATATATATTAATTTAGGATTAATTTTTCTTAAAACTTCAGATCCTAAGCCTAGTTTATCCATAACATTAGGCCGATAGTTATGCATCAAAACATCTGATTTACTAGCTAATTTTTTTAAAGCCTCAACTCCAGCTTCTGATTTAAGGTCAATAGCTAATGACCTCTTGCCACGATTACAATTATGAAAAAAGCCTGATACTCCATTTTTTTGTGTCCCTAGGGGTCGCATTTTGTCACCTATAATTGGAGGTTCAACTTTAATAACTTCGGCTCCTTGAGATGCCATTGTCATAGCAGCAAGTGAGCATGTAATCATATTTGAGAGCTCTATTACTTTAACCCCATTAAGTGGTTTTGAAGATGTAATATTTTTCATGTAATTCCCTTCTTATGGACATATTATCACAGCTAAATATGTTGATATTTCATTGCTTACTACAATAGTATTGATTGATAAGTGAAAATAACACCTGCTTATAATATATACACGAAATTTGCTACCTTTTTATATTTTGGTATCATAGATTCTTGTATATTAACGGGGGGGAGTAATATTTACTCCAACTTACTTATAAGGAGTTATATATGAAATTTTTATTAACACTTGCAGGCGTTGTTGCGCTTCCTGCTTTTGCTGGAGATCTCAGCACAGGCGATATGACAGGAATGTCATTCTGGATAGTTACTGCTGCTATGCTTGCTGCTACAGTATTCTTCTTTGTAGAAAGAGATAGAGTACATGGCAAATGGAAAACTTCATTATCAGTTGCTGGTTTAGTTACTGGTGTGGCGTTTTGGCATTATATGTATATGAGAGGCGTTTGGGTTGATACTGGAACATCTCCAACTGTATATAGATATATTGACTGGTTAATTACAGTGCCGCTTCAAATCATTGAGTTTTACTTGATTCTTAAAGTGTGTACTAATGTAAGTTCTAGCTTATTCTGGAAACTGCTTGCAGCATCTTTAGTTATGCTTGTTGCTGGTTTCATGGGAGAAACTGGAGCTGCTCCAGCTAATTTAGCTGGTATCGTAGGAGTACTTGCTTGGTTATATATCATTTATGAAGTATTTTCTGGTGAAGCTGGAAAACTTAATGCTTCAAGTGGTAATGCTGCTGCTCAAAGTGCCTTTGGAACAATTAGATTAATTGTTACTGTGGGTTGGGCAATTTATCCAATAGGTTATTGGGTAGGTGTCGGAGCAAATGCTGACATGGCAAACGCTAACTTAATTTATAACTATGCTGATTTTCTTAATAAAATCGCATTTGGTTTAGCTATTTATGTAGCTGCTGTTAGCGACTCAGAATAATATTTTTTATTCAAAAAAACCCAGCTTATTGCTGGGTTTTTTTATGGTTGAATTTCTTCTCCATTCCATGCAAAAATTTTACCCGAATCATCTGGATGAAGACCATTAATTACTTGAAGCATTTTTTCTGCACTATATTCAGGAGTAAAAAGGTTACCTGGTTTAATATTTTTTTCAAATGGTTTGCTAAGAAAACTCTTAACGGTTCCTGGTTGAAGTCCAATAAAAATTGCTTCTTTATTGGTCCTTCTTACTTCAATACTAAAATTTTTAATGATTTGATTTAAAGCTGTCTTACTGGCGCGATATGAATACCAGCCGCCAAGGTTGTTATCAGAAATGCTGCCTACTCTTGCACTCAAAAAAGCAAAAACACTTTTATTGTCTTTCTTTAAATATGGAATGAAGTACTTCCCTATCAAAGTTGGTCCTATAGTATTCACTAAAATTACTTTCTTTAATTTTTCAATATCTATATCTTTAATGCTCTTTTCTGGAAAAATTTCTTTATCGTTGTGTAAGATTCCTGTGGCAACAAAAACTAAATCAAACTTCGTATCTGATGGAATCTGCTCAAGAGACGACAAAATAGATTTCTCGTCTTCAATATCAATAAAAATATTTTTAACTTTATTATTTTCTTCACCATGATTTGATCTAGAAAATTTATATACTATTCCTATAGAATCATCATTCAGAAGATTTTCTGATACCGCATTTCCAATAGCTCCAGAAGAGCCAATAATAGCAACTGTTTTTTTCATAATTAAGGTTTTCTTATTTCATCTATCATCTGATAGATTTCTTTAGGAGGTTCACTATAAAAAGTTGAAACAATTAATGCAACCATAAAATTAAGTATCATGCCTAAAAAACCGAATCCTTCAGGAGAAATTCCAAAGACCCAGTAATCTGAATTATTAATAGTTGGATTTATAAATTTAAAATAGCTTATATAAGAAGTTGTTGCTATTAAACCAGTGAGCATTCCAGCTATAGCGCCCTCTTTGTTTAATCTTTTATAAAAAATTCCCAAAAATAATGCTGGGAATATCGTAGAAGCTGCTAATCCAAAAGCAAATGCTACTACTTGAGCTACAAATCCCGGTGGATAGATGCCAAATAGTCCAGCAATAAGTATTGCAATGGCAGCAGCACATCTTGCATAGAAAAGTTCTTGTTTTTCTGTGATTTTTGGCATCAACATCTTCTTCATTAAGTCATGTGATATTGAAGCCGATATTACTAAAAGTAATCCTGCTGCTGTAGATAATGCGGCTGCAAGAGCTCCGGCTGCAACCAAAGCAATTACCCAATTTGGTAGTTTGGCAATTTCTGGATTTGCTAAAACCATAATATCATTATCAATATATACCTCGTTATCATTGGATCGATCTGGGGCATTTTCTACAATTCTTTCACCAAGTTCACCAAATTGATCTGTGTATTTTGGTTTTACACCCTCAAGAGCATTTCCAGATGAATAGTTTATGATTCCATCATTATTTTTATCTTTCCAGGCAATCAAGCCAATATTTTCCCAGTTCGTGAACCAGTCAGGCGCTGATTCGTATTCAACTTTTTGAACGGAATCAATGAAATTAATCTTTGCAAAAGCTGCAACTGCAGGTGCTGTTGTATATAAAAGAGCTATAAAGACCAATGCATAACCTGCAGATTTTCTTGCATCACTAACTTTAGGAACAGTAAAAAATCTTACAATTACATGAGGCAAGCCTGCGGTTCCGAACATCAAAGCTGCAGTAATAAAGAATACGTCTATATTAGACTTCGTATATTCCGTATATGCATTTAAACCTAATTCTATTGAGAGCTGGTCAAGTTTATCTAAAAGGTACAATGAAGAGTCTGCCATTTTGTCACCAAAACCGAGTTGAGGTATTGGATTATTCGTTATCATTAATGATATAAATATAGCAGGAACAAGATAGGCAAATATAAGAACACAATACTGAGCTACTTGTGTATATGTGATACCTTTCATGCCTCCTAAAACAGCGTAAAAGAATACAATAAGCATTCCTATAATGACGCCTGTATTAATATCTACTTCAAGAAATCTAGAGAATACTATTCCCACTCCACGCATTTGACCGGCTACATAAGTAAAAGATATAAATATCAAACATATTATTGCTACNAATCTTGCTGCTTTTGAGTAATATCTCGTTCCAATAAAATCTGGAACTGTATATTTACCAAATTTTCTTAAATATGGTGCTAATAAAAGTGCTAGTAAAACATATCCTCCAGTCCAGCCCATTAAATATACTGAGCCATCTTTCCCCAAAAAAGCAATTAATCCTGCCATTGATATAAAGGATGCCGCTGACATCCAGTCAGCAGCTGTAGCCATTCCATTTGCTACAGGACTAACTCCCTTACCAGCAATATAAAAATCATTTGTTGATCTTGCTCTAGACCAAATTGCTATACCAATATATATAGCAAATGATATTCCTACGAATAAATATGTTAGCGCTTGAAGACTCATTCTTCTTCAGAATTAGATTGATTTGGATTATCAAAAAATTTCTTATCAAGCTTATTTAATAGATGTACATAAACAAAAATTATTAATACAAAAAAGTAAATGCTTCCCTGTTGTGAAAACCAAAAGCCTAACTTAAAGCCGCCAAGACTAAAATTATCTAATTGGTCAGACCACAATATTC
>PAJW01000003.1 GCA_002710265.1 Gammaproteobacteria bacterium
CAAAATTTACAGTACCAAACCAGTCACCTCCTTTAGCACCGTGGTTTGTCATATATATTTTATTGTCAAAAGGGGAAAGAGCCATACCCTGAGGATTTCTTACTCCAATTTGAAAGATTTCAGGCAACCAATCTTTTTTACCTTTAAATTTTGGATTATCTTCTGGAATAGAACCATCAAGATTAATTCTAATAATACTTCCAGGGTGTTTAGTTGAGTCTTGGGCTATCATTCCCTGGCCGCGTTCTCCAGCACTTATATAAAGGTGGTTATCTTTAATAACTAATCTTGATCCAAAGTGATAACCTGAGTTAATCGGTGGTTCTGCTCTAAAAATATTTTTAAAATTAATATTTTGTTTATCAAAATTACCTTTAGCCACAGAAGTACTTGTTTCTCCTCGATTTCCTCTTTTTTCAGTATAGGATACATATACTTCACCTTATATAAATCTATTAAAAGCTCTTAGACTAATTGTCGAAATCATAATTCAAAGGTAGAATGCTCNTTCGTTNATAGGGCCTGTAGCTCAGTTTTGGTTAGAGCGTTCGACTGATAATCGAGAGGTCGGAAGTTCGAGTCTTCCCAGGCCCACCATCTCCTAACTCTCTATTTCTAAAAGCTCTATTTCAAATATAAGAATTGAATTTGAAGGTATTCCTGGTCGACCCTCTTCACCATAAGCCATTGTAGGATCTATAAAAACTCTCCATTTGTCTCCTTCTCTCATAAGAGAAATAAGTTTTTGGCAGCCTTCAATTAGTCCTCCAAGCTCAATTGAAAGTGGCTCTGTATCAAGCGAGGTCCAAAAAACATCACCATTAGTAAGAGTTCCGTGAAAATGAGCCGTGATAACTTGATCTAAAGTAGGCTGTGCCCCATCAGGATTTCCATTTTTAATAATAGAATATTGAAGGCCTTTTTCAACTTCAATAACATCAGTACTTTCTTTGTTATCAATGAAGAATTGTAGATTTTCAATTTGCTTTATATTTGGACTGTCTTGCACGCAAGAAAATAACAAAGACAAACTTATAATTGTTATTAAATATTTCATTTCATACTTTGATTTTAAGAAACTTTCTTTTACCAACTTGGTATATATTTTCAGAACCTTTAGAAACCTCAAATTTTAAATCTTCTACTTTTTCTGAGTTTATCTTTATGCCACCTTGTTTTATGAGTCTATTCCCTTCTGACACACTTGAAATCATGTTTGCCTCTTTAAGAAGATTAACAAGCATTACTACTGAACCGTCGATTTTAATTTCTACTGATTCTATGTCGTCTGGAATTTTTCCTTTTTGGAATCTATTTAAAAAAGACTCCCTGCATTTTTTTCCTTCTCCATCTTTATGAAATCTGTCAACCAGCTCTTCAGCAAGTATAAATTTTATATCTCTTGGATTTTTTCCATTTTCCATTTGTTTATTTAAATCATTAATTTCTTCTTCTGATAGNAAACTTAACAATTCAAACCAACGCCACATTAAATCATCAGAAATTGACATGATTTTTCCAAACATCTCATTAGGCTCTTCATCAATTGCAACAAAATTATTTAATGACTTTGACATTTTCTTTGTGCCGTCTAGCCCTTCTAAAATAGGTACTGTAATTACAACTTGAGGTTCTTGTTCATAATCTCTTTGTAACTCCCTGCCAACTAATAAATTAAATTTTTGATCAGTTCCTCCACATTCAACATCTGCTTCAAGGGCAACTGAATCATATCCTTGGACAAGTGGGTAAAGAAATTCATGAATTGCTATGCTCTTATTTGAAGAAAATCTTTTATTAAAATCATCTCTTTCAAGCATTCGAGCAACATTGTATTTTGAAGCTAATCGAATAAGTCCATCTGCTCCAAGCTTCTCACACCACTCAGAATTAAAACGGACATCGGTTAAATCTTTTTTGAGTATCTTAAAAACTTGTTTTTCATAAGTCTTAGCATTTTGGACTAGGTCTTTTGCGTCTAGGGTTGGCCTCGTTTTGTTTGTGCCCGAAGGATCACCAATCTGACCAGTGAAATCCCCTATTAAAAAAACAACCCTATGCCCTAAGTCTTGAAAATGTCTTAATTTATTTAATAAAACTGTATGGCCAAGATGGAGATCAGGAGCTGTCGGATCAAAACCTGCTTTAACAACTAATTTTTTACCTGATTCAAGCTTCTTTTTTAGATCAGACTCGGTAAGAATCTCATCAGTTCCTCTTTTTATGAGCTTTAATGCCTCTTTCATATTACTATCATAGTATTTTTAAATGATTAATAGAATCACATTGTTGCTAGTTAACACTTAAAGATTAAAATAATGCTTATGCTTGATGCAAAAAATAAATTTTTATCAGAAGACGAACTGCTTAAAGATCTCTTATCTAATGCTACATTTTTGGATGAGCAATCAATAATAGATAATGCTTCATCGATAATCGATCTTTGTAGAACAAAAAAAGATGATAGGACCATGCTAGACGCATTCCTCAATGAATATGGTCTTGATAATCAGGAAGGTGTTGCTTTAATGTGTTTGGCTGAATCAGTGCTTAGAATTCCAGATAAAAAAACCAGAGATTTGATAATTTCAGATAAGCTTTCTGAGGGTAAATGGATAGAACATTTAAATAAAGCCGATAGCCTTTTTGTTAATGCGTCTACGTGGGGTTTGCTTCTTGCTGGTAAGGTTGTTAAGACTCCATCTCAATGGTCTAAAGATCCCAACAATTTTATTTCTAGTCTAATTTCAAAATCTGGTGAAATGCCTATAAGAAATGCTGTTCTAGCTGCAATGCAGATATTAAGTCAAGAATTTGTTATTGGTAAAGACTTTAAAGATATAGAAAAATTGTCAAACCTTGGAGAAGATATTTTCTCATTTGATATGCTTGGCGAAGCTGCAAGAACTGAGAACCAAGCAGATAATTACTTTAATGCATATATGAACGCAATTGATGAGGTAGGCAAGTTAAATCTCATCAAAAATCTTTCTAATGGAGTATCAATAAAAATATCTGCGCTTCACCCTAGATATGAAATGAGAAAAATTCATGATCTAAAATCAAAACTAATACCTAGATTGCTTGAATTGGTTCATTATGCTCAATCCAAAGACGTAGAAATAACAATTGATGCAGAAGAACAAGACAGATTATCATTGAGCCTTCATATTATTGAAATACTTGCTTATGAGAAAGGTCTTAAAGATTGGCCAGGTTTTGGAATTGCTCTGCAAGCATACGGAAAACGATCGCAGGACGTTATTCATTGGTTAAATAAAATCCTTTTAAAGAGAGAAAAAATGCATCTGCGATTGGTTAAAGGAGCTTATTGGGATTATGAAATTAAACATGCTCAAGTGTCTGGATATGAAGGATATCCAGTATTTTCAAAAAAATCCTTAACTGATATTTCATTTTTGTCGTGTGCAAAAGAAATACTTAAAAATAAAAAGATTTATCCAAAATTTGCAACTCACAATGCGCATACAATTTCTTCAATAGATTACTTGGCGAGAGACAGTGAATATGAATTCCAGAGGTTATATGGAATGGGTGAACTGCTATATAAAAGTGCATCAGAGGTCTTAAATTTAGATAAAAATCCCTCTATATATGCTCCAATAGGCAACTACAAAGACTTATTACCCTATCTTGTAAGACGTCTTCTTGAAAATGGAGCCAACAGTTCTTTTATTAATAGGCTACTTGATCCAGAAACAGATTCGAAATGGCTTGCGGAAAATCCTGTCATAAGATTGAAGAAAGAAATAAAAGATATTCCATTACCTAAAGATATTTTTAATGAAAGAAAAAATTCTTCTGGCTTTGATTTATCAGAAGATGAAAACTTAAAAAGACTAGAATCTGATTTAGCTAAGTTTGAAAATGTTCTTGTTGATGCAGAATCAATTTATGTCGGAAGAGTTAAAACCTCAACAAGTACGCACAAAGCTATTTCGGTTTCCAATAATAAAATAATTGGTTCAGTAACTTTTGATGATCCATCTAATATCGAGATTGCTATAACAAATAAGTCTGAGTCTCCATGGAATCATTTCAGTGTAGATGATAGATCAAAGGCTCTTCAAGAGGTTGCTAATCATATAGAGAAAAACCCTAATCAGCTTATTTTTTATTTAATTAATGAGGCTGGGAAAACAATCCAAAATGCCATAGATGAAATTAGAGAAGCTGTAGATTTCCTTAGATATTATTCTGAACAAATAAAAGAAATTAATAAAAATAATGAGTTAGAGGGCCCAACTGGAGAAAAGAATAGTATTTCATATTCGCATAAAGGTAGGTTCTTATGCATAAGTCCATGGAATTTTCCTGTTGCAATCCTAATAGGCCAGGTATCCGCAGCGCTTGCATGTGGTAATAATGTCTTAATAAAACCGTCTGAACATACATCGATCTTAGGTTATTTAATTGTAAAAATATTTCATAAATACGGAGTTCCAGTAGAAGCACTCCAGTTAATTCTTGGTGATGGCATGTATGGCGAATTATTAACAAAAATTAAGCCACTTAACGGTGTTGCTTTTACTGGCTCATTAAATACTGCTAAAAAAATTCAATCAAGCTTAATAATAAACCAAAAAGAAATAATACCTCTAATAGCAGAGACAGGAGGTATCAATGCGATGATTGTTGATTCAAGTGCATTACTTGAACAAGTAACTGATGACGTAATAAGGTCTGCCTTTGATAGCTCAGGGCAAAGATGTTCCGCACTAAGGGTGTTATGCATTCAAGAGGAAATTTATGAAGAGTTGACTGAAATGATTAAAGGAAATATGACAATTCAAGAAATAAATGATCCTAACAATTTTTCTACAGATATTGGTCCAATAATAAATAAAAACGCATTAAAGAAGCTCAATGATTACATTTCGAATTGCAAAGAAAATAATTTAAAAGTTTTTCAATGTGAATCAAATTTTTTAGAAACTCATGTTCCACCAACCCTTATTGAAATTGATAATATTTCTCAAATTAAGGAAGAGCAATTTGGTCCAGTTCTGCATTTACTTAAATACAGATTTAATGAGATTGATGAGATCATAAACCAGATTAATGAAAGTGGTTATGGCTTAACTATGGGCATTCATTCAAGGATAGAATCAAGAGCTGACTTTATAAGCTCAGAGTCAAATATTGGAAATATTTACATAAATAGAGATATGGTAGGTGCTGTTGTTGGATCTCAACCCTTTGGAGGAATTGGACTTTCAGGTAGTGGTTTTAAAGCAGGAGGACCCAATTATCTTCTACAGTTCCTAAATGAAAAGGTAGTATCTAAAAACTCTGTAGCATTTGGGGGGAATACTGAGTTACTCAATTTACAAGAAGACATATGATAGGTTTTAAAAATCCTCCTATAAAATTAATACTTTCTGTGTTTCTTGTCTCAATATGTCTTATTTTGCTCTTATATATTGATTCCGTTCTCAATAAACCATTATCTGAGGAGGATATAACAATTTCAAAAACTATAGATAATCCAATTATGCTTATAAAGAATAAGAGCATGCACAAAGTCAAAGCTGGAGATAGTCTTTCAGTAATTTTTGAAGAAAAAAAAGTCCCATTAAATACCGCATATAAAATATTCAATAGTGATACTAAAAATCTTCTTTCAACTATAAACCCAGAAGATGTTATGGAATTTAACTATCTGGGTGAAGAATTAATTAGTATTGAAATAAAAAAAGATAAGACTAATTCAATCTTGATAATGGTTGATGATAAAATATCAATTTCTAAAATTAAAAAAGAAATCCAAACCATACAATCATATGGATCTGGTTCAATAACTAGCTCTTTTTATAAAGATGCCCTCAATCAAGGTATCCCAGATAGCATAATCATGGATTTTGCATTTATATTTGGTTGGGATGTTGATTTTATTTTTGATGTTAGAAAGGGCGATAGCTTTAAAGTGATTTATGAAACTAAATACGCCCAGGGTGAGAAGATTTCATCTGGAGATATTATTTATGCAGAGTTTATTAATCAGAACAATCGATATATTGCTCAACGGTTTTATGATTCAAATCAAGGAAAACAATACTTCAATGAAAAAGGAGAAAATGTAAAAAAAGCTTTTCTAAGAGCTCCATTAGATTTTGCATATATCAGCTCTCACTTTAATCCAAATAGAATGCATCCTATTCTTCATAAAATAAAAGCTCATAATGGCGTAGATTATGCAGCAAAAAGAAATACGCCTGTCCAGGCTTCTGGTGACGGCATCATATCTTTTGTTGGTAACAAGAGTGGTTATGGAAGAACCGTTGAAATAAAGCATGGTGGAAATATTAAAACTCTATATGCTCATTTAGAAAAATTTCATAAGCAGGCTAAAGTGGGTTCGAAAATAAAACAAGGAGAAATAATTGCATATGTTGGCGACTCAGGAAGAGCAACAGGAACACATTTGCATTTTGAATTTTGGCAAGGAACAAAAAGAACCGACCCTGTAAAAGTAAAGCTCCCATCCGCTCAACCAGTCAGTCAAGAACAAATGAAGGAATTTAAATTGGCACTTGATAAAAGCCTTAAAAAAGTTAAAGAGTATAATCTAATAAAAACATGAGTAAGTATTTCATTGGTGTTATGACCGGCACGAGCGCAGACTCGCTTGATGGCTGTATTGTAAGTTTCGAAAAAAACTTTAATTTAGTAGAGACTGAGCAAATTGGCCTTGATGATGAATACAAAGATAAATATGAAGAATGCATAAAATTGGGTTTGAAAGAGGTAAGTGATTCTGATTACCTCTTAGAAATAGAAAATACTCTTAATGAAAAAACTATTGAGATAGTTGAGACTTTGATTGATAAGTCAAAAATTAGTAAGGAGAACATATCTTTGATTGGACTATCAGGCCAAACTATTTTTCATACATATGATAAAAGTTATCAATTAGGTAATAACCAGAAAATTGCAAATGCTATTGGAATTAATGTTTGCTCTGATTTTCGTAATTTTGATATTAAACGAGGTGGCATGGGAGCTCCTTTGATACCGACATTCCATAAATACCTATATTCAGAAAATAATAAAAATAAATTAGTCATTAACATTGGTGGGATTTCGAATGGAACTTATTTGGAAGGCATGAACATTAAATACGCTTCTGATGTTGGTCCAGGAAATTGTTTAATTGATAAGTTTACAAAAAAATATTTTGATAAGTCTTTTGATAATAATGGAGAGATCTCGTCTACTGGGGCAGTAAACGAACAATTAATTAACAAACTAATAAAAGAAACATCAGATATGGTTTATCCCAGAGCAGATGATAAGAATGCCTATTACAAATTAATTGATAATAAATTTTTGAATATACCTCCTGAAGATATTCTTAGGACACTAGTTGATTTTACTGCAACTAAAATAAATGACTTTTTTAGTTATTGTGACGAGCCACAAGAGGTTATTTTTCATGGAGGAGGAACCAAAAATATTTTTCTAATGAACTCAATTAAAAATAAATTAAGTTGTGAAATTCGAACAACTGATAATGAAATTCCATCTAAATTTGTTGAAGCAGCAGCATTTGCATACTTGGCATATCAAAAGAAAGGCGAAATTTACCTATCTAGATAGTGAATGATTCGCCACATCCACATGTGGTTTTAGCATTAGGATTCTTAATTATGAATTTGGAACCTGACAAGTCTTCTACGAAATCTAAAGTTGAGCCATAGAGATAAGGGTAAGACATAGAGTCTAGTAAAACAGAAAACTTTTCAAAATCAATAACGTCATCATCAAAAGCAATTTCTGAGTCAAATTTAAAACCATACTGAAAGCCTGAACAACCACCACCGGTTACATAAACTCTGAATTTATTTCCTAATTCTGTATTTGAGTTCATTACGCTGGAAATTCTTGCTAATGCATTATTGGTTAAATTTAATGATTTGATAATATTTTCTGACATCTAAGAAATACGTTTAACTTTAATTTTAATTTTAGAAGCCTTATTAATCATCCAAAAGCCGCCCATATTTGCTTCTTCAATCATGATTTGGTTCTTTTTTTTGAAATTATTTAACTTGATTTGAGATAAAATTGATTCTGATTCCCATAATTGATTATTTTGAAGCTTAAAACGTGACTTGCCTGCATAAGTTTTTGATATAGAGGAGATGTATGAGGTAAGAGAATTTCTTGAAGATATTTTATCTATTTCTTTAATTTTATTTCTAGGTAACCCAAAGTTTGAATCCGCATTTGATGAACTTTGCTTAATTTCATCAACTTTAACAATTTTATTCTCAGAATTATTGGATAGCTCTTCTGAAGTTTTTGAAACTCCGGTAACTAGATAGTCATAACATGCAAGTCTCTTAATGTCCGACACAATTGAAGCGCAGTCCTCAATTTTTACATCAGCCATAAGATTAAAGTTTAAGAATGCAACTGTAAGCAAAAAATATTTTTTCATATGTAAATATTATAATTTCAATATGAGTATAAAATATAGGTATCTTTTAAAAAAACTTTAAGCAATCATTTAAAATAAAGAAATAAAAAATGCATAAATCTTTAATCCTTTTTTCTTCTGTGGACGGTCATACTGAACAAATATGTAATTATATTTCAGAATGCCTTAACCATGACGCAGATGTAATTTCTATAGAATCATCTCCAGATATTGAGAAATATGAAAAAATAGTAATTGGAGCAAGTATAAGATACGGCAAATACAGAAGTTCTTTATATGATTTTATAGATAAAAATCTAGAATTTATTAATAGTAAAGATAATGCTTTCTTTTCAGTTAATGTAGTTGCTAGAAAAAGTGATAAGAATAATGCGGAAACAAATCCATATGTTAAAAAATTCCTAGATAATACAAATTGGAACCCAAAGGTCATTGATGTATTTGCAGGTAAGATTGATTATCCAAAGTATAAATTTTTTGATAAATACGCAATTAAATTTATCATGTGGATAACTAAAGGTCCTACTGATACTTCAAAAAAATATGAATTTACAGACTGGAACAAGGTTAAAAACTTTTCAAAAAAAATATAAAAATGAACAAAATTAAAAATTCAATTAAGCTTTTTGAAGAAGCTAAGTTACATATGCCTGGAGGAGTTAATTCTCCTGTAAGAGCTTTTAAAAATATTGATGGCAACCCAATATTTTTTAAAAAAGCAAAAGGTGCATATGTTTTTGATGCCGATAATAATAAATATATAGATTACATTGGCTCATGGGGCCCAATGATTATGGGTCATTCTAATCAACAAATTATTAATTCTATATCAAAGCAACTTCAGCTAGGTACAAGCTATGGCGCCCCAACAAGTCTAGAGTCAAAAACGGCTGAACTAATAAAACATTGTGTTCCATCCATTGAGAAAATAAGAATGGTTAATTCAGGAACTGAAGCAACAATGAGCGCTATTAGGTTGGCAAGAGGCTTCACAAATAGAAATAAAATTATTAAATTTGATGGTTGTTATCATGGTCATGTTGATTCACTTCTTATCAAAGCAGGTTCAGGGGTATCAACTTTTGGATTGCCTGATTCACCAGGAATTCCATCACAATTAGCAAAACAAACAATTAGTTGCGAATTTAACAATAAGGAGGCCTTTTTAGATGCATTTGAAAAAGTGAAAGATGACCTTGCTGCAGTAATAATCGAACCAATTGCAGGCAATATGGGTTTTGTACCTGGAGATAAATCTTTTTTAAAATTGCTCAGAAAAAAAACTAGAGAAAATAAGTCTTTGTTAATCTTTGATGAGGTAATGACTGGTTTTAGGGTTTCTTTAGGTGGTGCTCAAGAAATCTATAAAATTAAGCCAGATATAACCACTCTTGGAAAAGTAATTGGCGGAGGTCTCCCGGTTGGTGCATTTGGAGGCAGAGAGGATATTATGGATTATCTTGCTCCAAATGGTCCTGTGTATCAGGCAGGAACCTTATCAGGAAATCCTTTGGCTATGGCAGCAGGATATTCATTGATAAAACTTCTAATTAAGAAAAATCCATACAAATCACTTGAAGATAAGGCATCTAATCTTTTAGATGGCATGAGTGAATTATTTAAAATCAACGAAATCCCATTTTGTACAAACCAAATTGGAGGGATGTTTGGATTTTTTTTCTCAAATAAATTACCTAAAAACCTTAATGATGTAACTAAATCGAATGATAATCATTTTAAAAAATTTCTTAACTCAGCTATCAGAAATGGAATATATTTTGCTCCTTCAAAATTTGAAGCAGGTTTTATTTCAACAAAGCACACTAATAAAGAAATTAATAATACAATTAGGATTGTTAAAAAAATATTAAAAGAAGGGATATAAAAATGAAATATGATATTAGTGCTCTAGGCAATGCGTTGGTTGATACACAATATATGGTCGATCATTCCTTTCTAGAAGAAATTGGATTAGAGGCTGATTCAATGACTCTAGCTTCCGCGGAAGAGCATGCCCCAATAATAAGTAAACTAGAAGAGATGGGTGTTGATTCTGTTTCAGATTGTGGTGGGTCGGCAACTAATTCTTTAGTTGCTGCTGCAAATTATGGTTCAAATTGTCATCATGTTTGTAGAGTAGCTGATGATATTGATGGAAAAAAATATCTAGATAGTCTTCAAACAGCTGGAGTAAAACATATTGGAGTGAGCAAAGAAGAATCTAATATGCCTACTGGAAAATGTTTAATATTTGTAACTCCTGATGCGAAAAGAACCATGAGCAGTATGCTGGGTATTAGCGCGTTTCTAGGGCCAAAAGATATTGATTATGATGCAGTTCAAAATTCAAAAATATTTTATATAGAAGGTTATATGGTAACAAGCGATGATAACTTTAATGCTGTTACATCTGTCCTTAAAAATGTTAATAATGATAAAACTTTAAAAGCACTATCATTATCTGATGCTGGAATTGTTCAAGGCTTTAGAGATAAGTTTGAAGAAATAGAATCTTATGGTATTGATATGATATTTTGTAATGACGACGAAGCAATTGCATTTGCTGGAGCAGAAAATCTCAATGACGCTATTGAATTTTATAAAGAACGAAAATATCTGATCGCCATAACAAAAGGCTCTGAAGGAAGTGTTGTGATTAAAGATGGTAAAGAAATATTTTCACCTGCAGTTAAAATTAACCCCGTAGACACTAATGGAGCTGGTGATATGTTTGCAGGTTCTTTCATGCATGCATATTTAAATGGATTCGATATTGAAACATGTGCTGAGTTTAGTAATTATGCCTCATCAAAAGTGGTGGAAACATTTGGACCAAGATTAACACCTGAGGGTTATGAAGAGGTTTCAAATAAATTAAGAAAAAACTAGCATATTTCTCTAGTATCTGATATTTTCTCCACCCTAAAAGTTTGTGAGATTACATGCCTGCTAAAAAAGCTATAAAAAAGAAAACAACGAAAACAAAAAAGCCTGTCTTAAAAAAACCTGTCTTGAAAAAAGTTTCGCATAAAAAATCTTCAACTAAGAAGAAAACGCAAGTAAGAAAAGTTATTAAAAAGAAAGTTGTTACAAAAATTGCTAACGACAAATCTAAGATTGCGCCATATAAACCAAAGAAAAATGAAAAATATATGAGCGCTGCTATGAAAAAACACTTTATTGCAGTTCTTCTTCTATGGAAAGAGCATCTTAAAGAGGAAATGCAAAAAACTTTTGCCCATTTAAAAACTAAGGGTGAGACATATGCTGATCCAATTGATAGAGCATCTCAAGAAGAGGAATTTGCTTTTGAGCTTAGAACAAGAGATAGAGAAAGAAAGCTAATCAACAAAATTGCTATTTCAATAGAAAAGATTAAACAAGATGATTACGGATGGTGCGATTCTTGTGGCGATGAAATTGGTATAAAAAGACTTGAAGCAAGGCCAACAGCAACTCATTGTATTGATTGCAAAACATTGGATGAAATTAAAGAGAAGCAACTAAATGGCTAATGTTTCTTAAATAAGATAATTTGATAAAAAATAAAAAAATAAGCAAATTTGCAATATCAATTGTAGAAGAACTCCAAAAAAATAAATTCCAAGCATACTTAGTAGGCGGATGTGTTAGAGATCTTATGTGTGGAATAACTCCAAAAGATTTCGACATTGCTACAAACGCAACTCCTAACGAGATAAGAAAGATTTTTAAAGCATCAAGAATAATTGGCAAAAGATTTAAATTAGTGCATATCTTTAATAGGTCTGAGCTAATTGAAGTGGCTACATTTAGATCAGGTACAGATGAAGCAAAAGACGGAAATTTAGTTACTGACCATTCTGGAAAGATATTAAGAGACAACATTTGGGGTACATTAGAACAAGATACATTTCGAAGAGATTTTACAATTAATGCGCTTTATTACTGCCCTATCTCGAGAAAGATTGAAGATTACAATTCAGGTATTAATCATATTCACAAGAAAAAAATAGTTTCTATAGGAGACCCAATGAAACGATTTTCTGAGGACCCTGTAAGAAGCCTTAGAGCTATTAGATTCAGTAATAAGTTAGACTTTAAAATTGATAAAGATATTAAGAACGCAATATATAAGAAAGGCCACCTGCTAGAAAATATTTCTAATGCAAGGTTGTTCGATGAGTTTTGTAAAATTTTTCTTGGCGGTATAGCTGAAAAAAACTTTAATAAGATTGTATCTTTTAATTTAAGTAGGTATTTGATTTTAACTGATTCCAATTCCTCTGATTTTTCTCAGCAATTAATAAAAGAAGCTCTTAAAAATACTGACAAAAGAGTTGAAAATAATCAGTCTGTAACACCTGGCTTCTTGATTGCTGCAATGCTTTGGCCTGAACTCTTAAGGAAATCTAGGGGTAACAAGGAAATCAACTTAAGAAAATTCTTTAGGTCTATGGATCAAATTCTAAGAGAACAACAAAAAATTACTGCCATTCCAAGAAAATTTCATAGCTACATCAAAGATATTTGGGTGCTTCAACTTAAGCTTCATAGCAGAATCGGTAAACAGCCCTATAAAACATTTAAACATCCTAGATTTAGAGCTGCATATGATTTTCTTCTTATTCGAGAAAGAGCATCAAGTTGTTATAGTGATTTGGGGGAGTGGTGGACAAAATTTCAGAGAAATAATTCTGCATCTCAAAAACAACAGATATTGAATCTGAAAGATGTTAGTGAAGAAAATTCTTTTAAAAAATTTGGTTTCCAAGAAGAGTTAATATAATCTATTAAGAATACTAGATTATGAAACCAGCTTTAAACGAAGTTCCATTACCAAAATATATTGCCATTGAGGGTCCTATTGGTGTTGGTAAAACAACCCTTGCAAACAAAGTAGCAAAAACATTTAATTATGATGCGTTTTTAGAGCAGCCAGCAGAGAATCCATTTTTAAAAAACTTTTACAGAAATCCTGAACAATCAGCACTTGCAACTCAGTTATTTTTTTTATTTCAAAGAATGCAACAAATCCAAGATTTAAAACAAAGGAGTCTCTTTGAGAATGTTCGTGTTGCAGATTTTTTGATTGAAAAAGATAGATTATTTGCTGAAGTTACTCTTTCAAATGAAGAATTAGGTCTATATAACAAAGTATATGAGCATATAACCCTAGATGCGCCATCACCAGACTTAGTGATATACCTTCAAGCACCCATAGAAATTCTCAAAGAACGAATAACTAAACGAGGAAATATTAATGAGCAATATTTGACTCTGGAATACTTAGAAAAATTGAATGATGCTTACTCTAGATTCTTTTTAGACTATAAATCTGCACCTCTTTTAATAATAAATGCTGCGGATATAGATCTCGAATCGAATGAGTCTGATTATGAAAATCTTATAACAATGATAATGTCTGATCCTAAAGGTATTAAATTTGTTAACCCCCAACCTTCAATAATTTAAATTATATAAGCGCTATAGTGATTAAGCCTCAGTCAGAAAATCCACATATAAAAGATTTAGAGGAATATAAAGATTTATACAGAAAATCTATTGAGAATCCAGATACTTTTTTTAAAGNTCTTGCAAAAGAAAATATTTCATGGATTAAAGATTTTGATATNACTCATAACGGTAAGTTTTCTGATACNAAATGGTTTGAGGGCGGTAAAACGAATGTTAGTTTAAATTGTATTGATCGTCATTTACCGGATTCTGCAAATAAAATTGCTCTTATTTGGGAGGGTGATAATTCTGATGAAACAAAACAATTTACATTTCANGAGTTGTTTGATGAGGTATGTAAATTTTCAAATGTTCTAAAGTCTTTAGGTATTAAGAAAGGATCTAAAGTTTGTATTTATATGCCTATGATTCCTGAAGCAGCTTTTGCTATGTTGGCTTGTACACGAATTGGAGCAATCCATTCAGTTGTTTTTGGAGGCTTCTCACCTGAGTCTTTAAAAGATCGTATATTAGATGCAAGCTGTGAAATAGTGATCACTGCTGATGAAGGCCTAAGGGGNGGTAAAAAAATACCTCTNAAGGCCAATGTTGATGAAGCTCTNAGAAAATGTCCCGATGTTAAAAAAACATTAGTTGTAAANAGAACAAATGGTGATATTAATTGGGATGCANCTAGAGATNTTTGGTATGAAGAGATTAAACATAATGTCTCAAGTGTTTGTGAACCTGAAGCTATGGATTCAGANGACCCCTTATTCATATTATATACATCAGGTTCGACTGGAAAACCTAAAGGNGTTCTNCATACTACAGCTGGATACCTTCTTGGAGCGCATATAAGTTTCAAGTATTTATTTGGCATTAAAGATTCTGATATTTATTGGTGCACTGCGGACGTTGGTTGGATTACTGGCCATACTTATATCCTATACGGCCCTCTATCAAATGGNACTACGACAATTATGTTTGANGGTGTTCCAACCTATCCAAATTCTTCNAGATGTTGGGAAATATGTGATAAATATAATGTNAGTATTTTTTATACTGCTCCAACCGCGATTAGNGCTCTAATGGCTCAAGGCGATGAACCAGTTCTTAAGACTAANCGAAATAGTTTAAGAATCTTGGGTACAGTGGGAGAGCCAATCAATCCAGAGGCATGGCAATGGTATTTTGATGTTGTAGGAAATTCTTCATGTGATGTTATCGACACTTGGTGGCAAACTGAAACAGGCTCTGTTTTAATTTCTCCTATTGCTGGTGTTACTCCATCAAAACCTGGTTCTGCAACCCTCCCCTTTTTTGGCGTTAAGCCTGCATTATTTGATGAAAAAGGTAAGAAATTAGATGGAGAGAATGCAGGGAATTTAGTAATAGAACAATCTTGGCCGAGTCAAATAAGAACCGTTTATCGTGATCATCAAAGGATGATATCCACTTATTTTGAGACATACTCAGAAATATACTTTACTGGAGATGGTGCAAAAAGAGATGAAGATGGTTATTTTTGGATTACTGGTCGTGTTGACGATGTTTTAAATGTTTCAGGACATAGGCTTGGAACAGCAGAAATTGAGAGTGCTCTTGTGCTCCATAATAAAGTTGCTGAAGCTGCAGTTGTCGGAATAGAACACCCTATAAAAGGACAGGGAATTTATGCATACGTTACATTAATGACAGGAGAAAATTTTAATGAAAATTTAAGCAATGAGTTAGTTCAGTTTGTTTCAAAGGAAATAGGCCCTATTGCAAAACCAGATTTATTGCAGAATGCTCCTGCTCTTCCAAAAACGCGCTCTGGTAAAATTATGAGAAGAATCTTAAGAAAGATAGCTGAAGGAGATTTTGAAAATCTTGGTGATACTTCAACATTAGCAGAGCCGTCTGTAGTAGATGATTTAATTATTAATAAGCAAAGTTTATGAAAAACATTCTCTTAATTTTAACAACTTGCATGTTAGTTAGCTGCAAAGTAACTCCTAAAGATGGTGCATATGAAAAAATAGTAGCTAATGACCCAGTTGTAGGAAGAGCNTCCATAACCTGCCTTCAAAAACCAGTNCACCTTCAACCCACTCCTGTAAGGTTAGATAAAAGAGATAGGCGAACCCATGAANTTNCCGATCATAATGATTGTATGGAATCAGAATTAAGGAAAGTTGCAGTNAAAAGGGCNGANAAAAAAGACAGCATAAAAATTGACTTAAAAGAAAAAGATAATGATGAAGTTGTTTTCATTAAGTCTAAAAAATCGGATGAGTTTGATCTTGAGAGGCTAGAAAAAATCATTAAGAAAAAGAATCAAGATAAAGAATAAATTTCATTCTCAAGCATCACAGTTTTATCCTCAATTAATTTTTCAAGATGAGCTAGAAGACTCATTTTAGCAATTGGCAATAAAACCTCATTAACGTCAGAGTATACATGGTTTAAAAGAACATCTATTTTTTGACTTCCGTGAATTTTTAAATTTCTTAATACTTTGGCTTCTCTTGCTAACCTATGCCTTGTAATTGAATCAATAGTTTTTTCTGGATTATCCATAAAATTACCATGCCCAGGAGCAAAACTATCTATATCGTATTTTTTAAGCAATTGAAGAGAATCTAAATAGTCTTTCATATTACCGTCAGGAGGAGCTATGACAACAGTAGAACCATCCATTATATGATCTCCTGTCAATAAGCACTTTTGTTTTTGTAGATAGAAGCATAGATGATTGCTAGCGTGTCCTGGTGTATGTATTACTTCAATTGAATATTCTTTAGTTTCTATGAGGTCTCCATGATTAAGAATTTTATCGGGCTTAAAAGTTTCGTCTTCCCAATCTGATTTACCATCAACAAGCCTGCCATACATAGGTATTCCTAATTCTATGGATAACGGCAGAGCGCCTGGTGAGTGATCAGTGTGAGTGTGTGTAACCAAGATTTGTTTGATTTTACCATTACCAATTTCAATAATATTTTTAATGTGTTCTGGAATATTAGGTCCTGGGTCTACTACTGTGATTTCATCATTTCCAATTAAATAAGTATTAGTACCCTTTCCAGTAAAGACCCCACCATTAGGAGCTGTTATTTTTTTTAGTATATTATTCATTAGTGGTCATCATATCCTTCGTCACCTGGAAGAAGACCAACCCAATTCCCATTTTCTTTAAAAAATTTTGGTAGTATTGGTGGTATATCCTCTTTTTTTAATTTGATTTGATGACTGAGCATATCCTTGGCATTAATAAAATCTACGCAAGATTCTAGATTTTTGATAGTTGGCATAATCATTGGCATTTCTCCAGAAAATGCTTTCTCAAGTGCAGTTTTTGGATTAACCCACAAACTATTAGTTATTTCCTGTCCATCATGACTTACAGTCTGATTCTCAGGTAAATATGCTATAAAAAACCTAGTATCAAATCGCTTTGCCTCTATATTTGGTGTTATCCAATGTGATAATGGGGCAATATTATCTGTTGTTAAAATTAGGTCTTCTTTTGCACAAATCTCAGATAAGTTAATCTCATTATTAATTAATTTTTGTCTGTAAGAATTAAACTTGTTTTTATCATCTCCATTAAGATTTAAGTATTCTCCAGATTTCTTTTTTGCCATAAGGATGCCAACTTCTTCAAAGCATTCTCTTATACATGCTATCCAATAACTTAACCCTCCATCTTTTAAGCCAAGTTTTTCTGATGCTGATATATCATCTAAACCATAAGAATAAATGTCATAATCACTAGAATGATCATGGTCATCAATTTTCCCTCCTGGGAATACATACAAGTTTCCAAAAGGCGGTCTTTTAGATCTCTTGACCATCAAAACCTCCATCACGTCTTTGGAATCTCTGAGGACTAAAACTGTAGCAGCTGGTATTAAAATATTATTCATAAATCTTACTGATATAGCTTAGAATACTGCTTATGACAATTACTGACAATCTTAATAATGACATATCAGATGCNCCAACTTGGTTCAAAGAATCAATTAGTATTAAGGGTACCGAATTATCTATAGATATGAAAGATGGGAAAATAACTTACTCCAAATGGGATTCAAAGACTGAATCAGATAATCTTTTAATTTTTATTCACGGTACTGGCGCTCACAAGAAATGGTGGGATCCAATTGCTCCTCAATTTTTAAATAATTCAAATGTAATAGCTGTCGATCTCCCAGGCATGGGAGATTCAGACTTTAGAGAAACCTATAGCATTACAGACTTTGGTAGGTGTATCTTTGAAATTATCGAAAAAGAGAAGAATGAGATGAACATAGAAAATATTTATATTGTAGGTCATTCTCTTGGTGGTCAAGTTGCTGCATATGTTGCGTCAGAAAATAAAAATTTAGTTACAAGTCTCATAATGATAGATACTTTTATAAGGCCGCCGGACTATGACCCATCTCAACACGAAGGCGGGCCGTTAAGGAAAATAAAACATTATGCTGACAAAATCACTATCCTTGAACGTTTTAGATTAATGCCTAAACAAGAATGTAATAACACATGGTTTCTAAGATATATTGCAGAATACTCNGTGAAAGAAACATCAGANGGNTGGCGCTGGAAATTTGATGATCTAATGTTCAACAGCCTTGAAAGACTCTTTGGTTATAAATTTTCTTTTAAATGTCCGGCTTTATTTATATATGGTGCTGAAAGTCTNCTAATGAGTGGAAATATATTATCGAATATAAAAACTATGTACTCAGATGTAATGGATTTTGAGAAAGTTAATAATGCTGCTCACCATGTGCCTTTAGATAAGCCTTTGGAGATTGTTGATATAATCAAAAAACGTTTATTTTAGAGCTTATATGAATTATTTTTATTTTTTCTTTTTTTTAANGCTATCAGTATTNATTCTTNTCAANCCTTTAATGAATATTATTNGAAATTGGGTATTAGGCTCAAGTGATTTAAAGAAAATNGGNGTCTTTACTTTTTTAATTGGCTGTATTTGTATTTATTTTGGTACCTCAAGCGAATATTGGAATGAAAGGGTTTGGACAATAACTACCTTTGCCCTTGGCATACTNNTAGTAATAAGAGGTTTTTTTATTATATTTTTTCTTGATTTTGTAAAGAAAGGTGTAACTTTCTATATGAACAACTATTACAAAATATCTATTCCTGTTTCATTATTTTTTATTTGTTTGTCATTTTTAATAGTGTTGTCAGATTATATCGGTCCACAAAAAGATATTAGTTCCTGCAAACCCGATATTGAAATGCAACTAGTTTGTGGTTTTAAAAATCCTGAGGATATTGTTATCACTCCAGATGAAAATTACCTGCTAATGTCTGAAATGGGCGGTGTGGGGCCTTATGTAGAAATAGAACCNGGTTTTTTTGCCTTAATGGACTTGAAAACAAATAAAAGAATAATCCCAGAAATTTCTATTGAAGAAAATCAATGGGGTGATTCAAAATGTGAAAGAACTATTTCAGATAAGTATGGTCCGCATGGAATTGATCTTGTAAAAAGAAATGATGGCAGATATCAGCTTGGTGTAATTAGTCACTATCCCAATGAAACGGTAGAGATGTTTGAATTGCAAAAGGAAAATAATGCATGGAAATTATTTTGGAGAGGTTGTATAGATGTTCCAGAAAATTTATATTTTAATGATATTAGCCTTCAAAAAGATGGCAGTTTTTATGCAACTCATATGTATGAAAGAGGCATAACAATNAATAAGTGGCTTATAACATCTTTGCTCAAAAGCAACTCTGGGTATTTAGTTAAATGGCAAGCAAACTCTTTTTCAATNGTGCCTAACTCTGAGGGAAGNGGGCCAAATGGAATNGCTTTAGAGGAAAGCAAAAATATTATATACATCAGCTATAACCANGGAGATAGTCTGACTGCTTTTGATCTTGAGACAAATACTAAAATTAATAGTATTTTTATTCAATCACCTGACAATCCATTTATTAAAGATGAATCGGTTTGGATTACTGCATTGGACTTTCAACCAAAAGATGCTGGAGACTGTGCTGATAGAGTAGCTTGTTCTCTNCCCTTTTCAATACATGAATTAGATAAAAAAACTTTGCAATCGAAAAGTGTTTATTCTTATAGTAAGACTGTCTTTGGTTTACCAACGGTTGCTGTGCCAATTGATGAAAATATCTATATTGGGTCATTCCATTCAGATAGATTGGGAGTAATAAAGCAAAAATAACTCTGATATGCATGAATTTAATTTTGATTCAATCGATATTAGAATTCCTAGGAGGAGTAAAGATTCTCATAAAGGTAATTTTGGTAGATTACTAATAATTGGAGGATCTAAAGGCATGGGTGGTGCTGCAATTCTCTCATCTGAAGCAGCTCTTTACACCGGCACTGGATTAATAAATCTTCAAATGCATTGTTCAAATATACAAGCAAGCTTAGAAAGAAATCCTGAAGTAATGGCATCAGAAGTTGATGCTGATTTATCAGTTCAAAATATTGATACACTCCTTTTTGGTCCAGGTCTAAAAAATGATGAATGGGCCCAAGGTATTTTTAAGAATTGTTTAAAAAAAAATAAGTTTAAACATATAGTTTTAGATGCTGGTGTGCTTAATTTTTTTGAAAATTTTTATACTAACAACCCTGATATATTTGAAAATTTAGTATTAACGCCTCACCCTGGGGAGGCAGGTAAACTCCTTAACATTTCAGCGGAAGAAGTTCAGAATGACCGTATCAGTGCTGTAAAAAAAATCTCAAAAAAATATAATGCTTATGTAATCTTAAAAGGTAATAACACTTTGATAGCTTCAAGTAATGACGACGATGGAATATTTATTTGTTCGGAGGGTGGCCCCGAACTTGCTTCAGGAGGGACAGGAGATGTTCTTGCTGGTATTGTTTCATCATTGATTGCTCAAGGCATGGAAGTGCTTAATAGTTGTATTCTTGCAGTAGCTGTTCATTCTAGGGCTGGCAAAATATTTAAAACTAATACCGGTGAGATAGGTTTAAATGCTTCATCCTTGATACCTATATCTAGAGAGCTTTTAAATGAATGAATTATTATTACAAGATGAATTAGCTACAAATGACCTTGGTAAAAGAATTGCAAATATTTTATTAGAATCTGATTTTAGTTCTGTTGAAATTCATCTAAATGGAAATCTTGGAACTGGGAAAACATTTCTTGTTCAGTCAATCTTAAGAAATTCAGGATGGAGTAATAGCGTTAAAAGTCCAACTTATACTTTATGTGAAGAATATGAATTCAATAACATGTTATTCCTTCATATAGATTTATACCGTACAAATGAAGCTGAAGATATATTAATTTTTGATTTAGATCGTAAAACAAGTGGAAAGAAAATTATAATTATTGAGTGGCCAGAAAGATTAACAGAGCCTAGATTGTTTGATATGAAAATAAACTTAGAACATCAAGAAAAATCGAGAATGGTAAGTTTTGAGGTTAAAAGTAATTTATTTTTAAGTTTGGTTGCTAACAATGTCTAGATTGTCTTTAATAAGTTTATTATTTGTTTCTTTGATTCATTCAAATGAAATAGTCTTNAACGAAATCTTAGAAAGAGATGATAAAAGTGTTGAAATATCTTTTTTATTAGAAAGAGTTTCTTTAATTAAGTCATATTCTTTAAATAATCCGTCCAGGCTTGTATTTGATATATTTGATAGTGAGCTGAAAGAANAGNTAGATGTNTCATATAACTATCCAATTAAAAAGATAAGATCAGCATCCGAAGATAATATTACTCGAATNATTATTGACCTNTACGAAAATGTTTTTTGGGAAAAACCTACTCAAATTCAAACTAAAGATGGAGTGGTTTTAACTTTAGTTACAAAAAGATTAAAGAACTTAGAAAATAGTATTAGAGATATTGTTATTGCTATTGATGCTGGGCATGGAGGCAAATATCCAGGAGCAGTAGGCCCTAACAATATACTTGAAAAAGATGTAACCCTATTAATTGCAAAAGAGCTTGAAAGAACTCTTAGAGATACTTCAGGATATCGCCCTGTAATGATTAGGATGAATGATGANACTATAGATTTAAATAACAGGTANCAAGAAGCTAGNAAAAAAGGAGCGGATGCATTGATTTCAATTCATGCTGATGGTTTTAGGCTAGAGTCTGTAAAAGGAGCGTCTGTTTTTATATGGTCTGATGAGGCATCCAGTTCTATTGCAAGAAATCTATCTGAAAAACAAAGAAGACGAATACAAGCTGATATTAAAAATATAAAAGATAANGATTTTNATGAAGACAAAGCAAGAAGTATTTANCCAGAGATGTACAAAAATAAAATTGATAAGAGCAAAATCTTAGGCTCAAAGATATTAGAGCAGCTAAAGAGAGACCCATATACTAAAATTCATAAAAAAAATGTTGAGTATGCAGATTTTCGGGTCTTAAAATCTGTTGATATTCCTTCTGTACTTGTAGAGTCAGGTTTTATAACAAATCCAGAAGATGCAGCAAGATTGAAGGGAAAAGCAGGCAGGAGAATGATAGCAAGGTCTATCTTTTTAGGTATTCATAACTACTTTAGGCAAGAACCAATATCTAATTCAACTATAAGCATGAATCCTGATACGTTATTATACGAAATTCAAAAGGGAGACGTTCTCTCGGAAATATCAATTAGGTTTGGTGTCACAGCAGATTCAATTATTAAGTTAAATAATCTCAATGAACAGCCTATTTATCCTGGCCAGATTTTAAAAATTAACATTTAAGACATATCATGAGGGTCTATATCGAATGACCATTTAATTTTTTTTGCCTCAGGCCAATTTTCAAACTCTTTTATTAAGAACTTTAAAACTCTATTTAAGTATGTCTTAGTTGATGCTTGAAGAATTAAATGAAATCTTGAATTTCCTTTTACTTTTGATGGAATTGAAGGAAGTGGCCCAATAGCATCTAATTTATTTTTGCTCTTTAGAATTTGATGAGCTCTATTAAGAAAATTTAGGCAGTTATTTGAATTTGGTGAAGTGCATCTTAATAAGCAAATGCTTGTGTATGGTGGAATATTTTTTCCTTTATTATTTTCTAAACATTGATTTGCGATTAATTCGTAATCACCTGTTTTAATTTTTTTGAGATTTAAGTCATCTGGATATCTTGTTTGTATAATGACCTTGGCTAAATTATTGTTTCTTCCAGCTCGTCCCGAAACCTGGATTAATTGTTGAGATATTTTTTCTATAGCATTAAGCTCAGGACTAATTAATCCATTGTCAGCATTCAATATTACGCACATTGTTACCCTTGGAAAATCATGACCTTTAGTTAGCATTTGGGTTCCAACCAATATAGCACCTCTACTCTCATGAATGCGCGAGTATATCTTTTCTAATGAGCCCTTCTTCTTTGTTGAATCATAATCAACCCTTATTACAGGGGTGTTTGCAAATTTTAATTTTAAAACTTCTTCAATTTTCTCAGTTCCCAGTCCGTAAGTTTTTATTTTTGATGATTTACATTCAGGGCAAACTTTGGAAAATTTAAAAACAGACTCGCATTTATGACAAATTAACCTGTTTTTAGATTTATGAAATACCAAATTTGAATCACACAACTTACAAGATGCTACCCAGCCGCAGTCTTCGCATTCAGATAAAGGTGCAAAGCCTCTTCTATTAATAAAAACTAAAGCTTGTTCACCTTTTTTAACTGTTTTTTCTATTGCTTTCATGCTTTCTTCAGCAATACCTTCGATTAAATCTGAATTATTAATATCCAAAGTAATTAATTTAGGCGGACTTTTACCATCAACCCTTTTTAAAATTTCAAACTTTTTAAATTTTTTTTCTGAAACTAGTTTTAGAGTTTGAAGTGAAGGTGTTGCAGAACCAAGAATTAGTGGAATATTTTCAATTTGTGATCTTTTGATTGCCATGTCCCTAGCTGAAAACTTAAAGCCTTCTGATTGGCGATATGACTGATCATGTTCTTCATCAACAATAATCAACCCTAATTCATCCAGAGGCATCAAGATAGATGATCTTGTACCAATAACAATTTTTATCACACCGAATTTTGATTTTAACCAGGTATCAAATCTCTGCTTAGGTGTTAAATTAGAATGGAAAACTCCTATTTCACCATCAAACCTATTTTTAAAACGATTAATTAGTTGAGGTGTTAAATTAATTTCTGGGACGAGAATTAGTACTGATTTATTTTTTTTGATGTAATTTTCAGTTAAGCGCAAATAAACCTCTGTTTTACCAGAACCAGTAACTCCNTATAACAAAGANGGNTCAAANCCTTTAATTTTTAAAATATTTTTGACTGCTTTTCTTTGCTCNTCATTTAAATCAAAAGATTTATCTTCTTCATTAATTGAATAATTTGCTTTTTCTTTGATATCCGTGATTTTTTTTGTAGCATCTTTCCTCAAGGTAGTCGGAATAAATGAAAAAAATACTTCTCCTATAGGGTGATGATAATATTCTGATGCCCACATTACAGAATCAAAAGTTGATTTTTCAAAACAGCTATATCCATCAATCGATATTGCCTCTTTAATGACACTTTCTTTAAGTTGTGGATTAATTTTTTTTAGCTTTCTTACAACAATACCCAAAACTTTCTTTCTTCCAAAATTAACTTGTACTCTTGAACCAATTGAAATTTTTTTATTAGCTTTATAGGTAAAGCATTTTCTTAGGGGAACATTTATTGCGATATCATAGTA
>PAJW01000004.1 GCA_002710265.1 Gammaproteobacteria bacterium
ATAATCCAAAGTTCAATTTAAGCCCAGATAGCTCAGTTGGTAGAGCAAAGGACTGAAAATCCTTGTGTCGGTGGTTCGATCCCACCTCTGGGCACCATATATACCTACCAAGATTTATCAATTTTTATTTTTGCATCTTTCATGCCAAACGATTCATAAATTTCCATTAATAGTTTTTTATGATTAATGCATTTACTTTCAGGCGCAATAACTCCGCTTTCTGATATTTCATTATTAAGAAACATCTTAAGACCAAGAGACAAGGGATAGCCTGTCGCCTCACCCATTGTTAGTTCTCTCGATGGTTCTCCATCAAGAGATACTCCAACAGATTCTTCATTACCATTTTTAGATCCTATTGCTAGAGCATAGATTTCTGGTAATGAGTTTGTTTGAACATGCTTTTTTGTCGTTTCTTTTTTTTCCAACCACTCTAAAAATCGTGCAGCAGTTTTTTTTGTAAGTATTTTTAGATTAATTAATTTCCTTATAATTTTTAAAACAAAAATGGTAGATTTATTTCCGTGAGCAAGATTGACTGAATTTAAAAGGTCTTTGAAATGATGTGGAAATGTAATTGCTTCAGGATGGCCAAAAATAAATGCACTAAAATTTCCGATATTAGGATATGAAACTTCAAGTTTTTTAAGAGGGTTAACCATTTGAAATTTACTATCCTTAAAAATCTTTATTTTTCCAGTAATTTGCTCAATCCCATGAATCATAGCTGCATTAGTTTCTTTCTGAGAAGATACAGACTCTGGTTGTGCCTCCTCTAAATTCCAACCTGTATAAATTGTATGAACCATATCTAAATGATCGATTGCAATTCTTCCTAGCAAATTTGTAATGCCTGGACTTGCCCCAAGACCTAATATAGCCAAAAGATTTTTTTCTTTAGCAAAATTATTTAGCTCTAACATTTTTTCTGTTGGCTCCCAGTCATCGCAAATGTCCATATAGTGACAGTTGGCTTCTAAAGAGGTTTGCAGCACTTGGTAACCAAATTTAAAAAAAGGTCCAACAGTATTTAAGACAATATCATGATGAGATAATATGCTCAGTAAGCTTTCCGTATCATTAATGTCAACTTTGATTCCCTTGATGTGAGGGCCTAGTTGAGAGGCAAGTAATTCAGCGTCTTTTAAATTTAAATCTGCAATGGTTAGATTACCGATTTCTGAAAATGATGAAATGGATTTAGCAACATGTCTCCCCATACCACCGCAAGCACCCAAAATTATTACTTTCATTTTTATGTATCTTAAAGAAGGTTACAATACATATATGATATCAAAACAACAAACACCCATAAAATCCGGATTTCATGCTAAGACAAATGCTGACGAAATNACAAAAGGATTAAATCTTANTGAAAAAATAGCTATTGTTACTGGTGGCTACTCAGGTATTGGTCTTGAAACTACGAGAGCACTAGTTAATTTAGGAGCAAGGGTCATCGTTCCTGCTAAAAGATTAGAGGTTGCTGCACAAAATCTTGAAGGTATAGTTTCGAAAGAAAATATTGTNGAAATGNATCTGGGCAATTTGAATTCTGTTAAAAAATTTACAGAAGATTTTAAAGATAACTTTAAAAAACTAGACCTACTAATAAATAATGCGGGAATAATGGCTTGTCCTGAAACTAGAATAGGAAATGAGTGGGAGAGTCAATTTGCCATAAATCATATAGGTCATTTCTTACTTACCAGAGAATTAATGGACACAATGGCTGNAAATGATGGTGCAAGATTTGTCAGCCTTTCATCTTCAGCACATTCNCTAAGTGGAATACTTTGGGATGATATTCACTTTAAAAATAGTCCTTATGATAAATGGATGGCATATGGTCAATCTAAAACGGCATCTTCATTAATTGCAATTGAATTTCATAGAAGAATGATTGATAAAGGTGTATCNGGTTATTCCGTTCATCCAGGCGGCATAATCACACCTCTGCAGCGCCATCTTCAAAAAGAGGAAATGATTGCTCTAGGCTGGATGGATGAAGATGGGTCACCATCAGAAATGGCAAAAAATTTTTTTAAGACAACCAGNCAAGGAGCATCAACAAGCCTTTGGTGTGCTACAAGCCCAAGCCTAAATGATATAGGTGGAGTATTTTGTGAGGACTGTGATATTGCAAAAAGAAAAAATGAGGTGGATGAATCTCTTCAAAGATATTTTGGTGTAGCTGATTGGGCTGTTGATACTGGTGAGGCANCTAAATTNTGGGAAATCACCGAAAAAATGCTCGTATCGTGAGTCAAATGCATGCGCTTTTCGAAAATATTGAGCCTTATGCATCAGGTTATTTAGAAGCTGGTCAGCATAAAATTTATTATGAAGAATGTGGAAACCCTGATGGNAAGCCTGCAATTTTTCTGCATGGTGGTCCAGGCGGTGGCGGTAGTACAAAAGTTCGAGGTTTTTTTAATCCAGAATTATTTAGGATTGTAATATTTGATCANCGTGGCTGTGGAAGGAGTAAGCCTCATGCTTGTCTNGAANANAATACAACTTGGGATTTAGTTGATGATATTGAGAGNCTTAANGAAAAACTAGGAATTAAAAGATGGCTTGTNTTTGGNGGCTCNTGGGGAAGTACACTTTCATTAGCTTATGCTCAAACATACCCGNATTCAGTTTCAGAATTAGTTCTNAGAGGTATCTTTATGTTGAGAGATAAAGAGCTTAAGTGGTTTTACCAAGATGGAGCTAGCAGAATATTTCCAGAAGCCTGGGAGGGATTTTTAAAACCAATTAAAGAAGAAGATAGGCATGATTTAATGGATGCATACTATAAAATTTTTACTGGAGCTGATGATAAAAAGAAAATGGAGGCTGCGGTAGCTTGGTCTAAATGGGAAGGGTCTGTAAGTACGCTCAGCCATAAGCCTGACATGATTTCATCATATTCTGAATCTAAATTTGCCTTGGCTTTTGCGCTTATTGAAAATCATTATTTTGTAAATAAAGGTTTTCTTGAACATGAAAATCAACTAGTTTCATNATCTTCTATTGATAAAATTCGCCATATACCAGCAAAGATAATACAAGGTCGATATGATATCGTTTGTCCAATGGAAACTGCGTGGGAATTATCAAAAAATTGGCCTGAAGCTGAATTAATAGTTGCTCCCTCCTCTGGTCATAGCGCGTTTGAAAAAGAAATAACACATGAGCTTATAAAAGCCAATTTAGAGTTTGCAAATAATGAATAAGCTTGAAGGACATTGTGAATGTANAAAAGTTTCATTTGAAATAAATCAAAAAATTAAATACTTTTCGCATTGCCATTGTTCCCAATGCAGAAGATCTCATGGCGCAGCATTCGGAAGTTTCATTGAAGTAGATAAGTCTAATTTTAAGTACAACTCAGGTGAAGAAAATATTAAATTTTATTCGTCATCTAAATTATGTAAGCGNCTATTTTGTGANTATTGTGGTTCAANCATTATGTTCTTTGATGGAAGTAAGCCAGATAAATACTATGTTTCTGCTGGTGCTTTAAGCGGAAGTCCANAATTACCAAAAGCTCACCATGTTTTTGTTGGATCCAAGGCNNCATGGTTTGAGATTAATGATAGCTTGAAACAACATGTCACACTCCCAACATCATTCAAAAATGAATAATATAAGTTTTATAGGCATGGCGGGATGCGGAAAATCTACCCTAGGTAAAGCAATCTCAGAAAAGCATGGCCTAAGTTTTATAGATACAGACCACCTCATAGAAAGAGAATACAANATGACTCTCGAGGATGTAAAAAAAGAGTTTGGATATAAATTTGTTAGGTCTGCAGAAGAAAAAGCCATTCTTGGTCTTGATAAAAAAACTNAAGTTATATCAACAGGTGGGAGTGCAGTATATTCAAGTATATCTATGCATCACCTNATGTCTTTTTCAAAAATAATCTACATTGATACTCCTCTTGATGTAATCATTAAAAGAATTGGCATCGGTCAAGAGCGAGGTCTTGCTATGCCTGATGGTNTGTCAATCCCNGATGTTTACTTAGAAAGGAAGCCGCTTTACGAAAAATTCTCTCAATTCACTGTGGATGGNNCAAAATCAATTGAACAGCTTGTTTCTGAAGTGAATAATATTTAGGTATATAAAAATGCATTTAATAGCCGGATCAACGGGTTTTTTGGGAAATGAGATNCTTAGAACATTAGGTATTAAAGATATATCTACAATTGCTCTTGGTAGACGAGCTATACCTAATTTACCTGATAATGCCAAAGAACTAATTATTGATTTTAATGAGCTAAAAACAATAACTTTTCCATATATAGATCATNTCTATCTTTCCCTTGGATATCCTTTGTACTATCAAAATGTCATGGGTTTTATGAGCCCCACTCTTAAAAGAAAATTTTTCGAGGTAGATTTTACATATCAGATTGAAATAGCAAAAAAAGCTAAAGAGATTGGAGCAAGAAACATCTCGCTTATTTCAGCAGTAGGTGCTGATTCAAGTTCATGGAATTATTATCTAAGAATCAAGGGAATGCTTGAAAAAGAAATAATAAAGTTAGATTTTAATAGCACAAATATATTTCGACCTGGGCACCTCATGGGAAACAAAAATAGACTGGATATAATCTTAGCTGATTTTATTTCTAGAGCTGCAGATCCTTTTTTGCATGGTCCTTTAGAAAAATTTAGGAGTATTTCTGTAAAAAAACTTTCTGAATCAGTTGTAAATAGTTCAATAGATTGCAGAGCTGGAATTCACATCTATGAACACAAAGATTTTAAAAATTCTTGACTTCCTTTCTTTTGGCTTTGATTATTTTTTTTATTCCGTTGCAAGCATTGAGAAGCCAAAATGCATTTGCAAAAACAAAATAATACAAACCCAGATAAAGCTGAACAATTATTGCAAAAAAACTGCCAGCAATAACTGCAAACAGCCCCACCATTCTTTTTTTTGCTTTCTTTGAGACAACAAGAGGTGCGGCTACTAATGTACCGAAAAAAACACTTAAAATTTGGATTATTTCTAACATATTCATACTAATAAACATTCAGAAATATGTTCATTAGTATAAATATCGAGGCATTATGAATACTTAAATATAAAAGTAAAGTTTTTTTTGAACTTTTTAAAAAAACATGTACTCTAAATAATTAGATTAAATAAAGAGGTAAAAAATGAAGAAATTACTAATCTTACCAATGTTGTTTTTCTCAGCAATAATGGTAGCTGATGGTCATAATAAATCTGATAAAAGTGCTAAAGAAAGAATGCAAAATCATCCAAATGTTCTTCTAAGCTATAAAGAATGCAAGGAAACCAAGGATGGTATTGGTGGACTGCTTTCAGCAGCTGATTCTATCTGGAGAGAAATAGAAATGAATCCAGAAAATGAAAAAAAATGGGCAGAAGCAACCGTTCTTGCTGATTTAGCAGCAAATTATTCAACAGTCTATGACGTATGGTGTAAAGACATGATTAATAAAAGAATGAAGATGAGAATGAAAGCTGGCAAGAAGGCAAAAAAAGAAAAAGATAACTAAAATTTACCTCGTTGGAATCTCATTCTTATTGCATAGACTCTAAGTAAAGCGACTACAGTAATTATTGCCTGTATAAATATTGATATCTCGATTGGATCAGACCATTGCCAATTATCTATAGTTAGCCAAAGTAAATACGTCTGCAGAGGAAAATTTATAACAGCTCCCATCATTACTACTATTATCGCTTCTCTCAAAGCAACTTTTTCAGTTTTGTTCATATTTGTTCCTTTTTAATTTTTACGCCTGTTCCATAGGCAAGAATTTCTGCAGCTCCATTTGCAACGGTTGAAGTTTGGAATCTAAAACCAAGAACAGCATCAGCACCTTTGGATTTAGCATCTTCAACCATACGTTTATANGCCTGCTCTCTTGTTGAAGTTAATAATTTTGAATACCCCACCAACTCTCCGCCTACTATATTTTTTAAACTAGCGAACATATCAGAGCCNAAATTTCTCGCTCTAACTGTNCTGCCTTGAACAATTCCAAGATGTTCTATAACTTCTGCGTTTTTTATATCGTAAGTTGTTAATACAAGTAAGTCTTCATTCATGACATTTTTNCCTTAATAGTTTAATGTATAAATATAATGCAAGAACTCATAGAAGCAAAGTTTTCAATTGGAGATGTTGTTAAGCATAAGTTNCTAAACTTTAGGGGTGTTATNTTTGATTTAGATNCAACTTTTAATAATACCGAAGAATGGTATAACGCAATTCCTAAAGATTTCAGGCCAAAAAAAGATCAACCCTTTTACCATCTCTTTGCTGAAAACGAAGAAATTTTTTATATTGCTTATGTTTCTGAGCAAAATTTGAATATCGATAATTCTGGNATACCAGCAAACCATCCAGATATTATAAAAATATTTTCACACTTTAATGGTCTTTCATATGTCCCACACGAAAAGACTAAAAATTAGACTTGAAGATTGTTATGAGCTAATTCTACAGCGGTTACAAATACTTCCATAGCATCTGCTAAATCGTCTTTTGAAACATATGTTGGCGCTAGTCTTATGACACTATCCTTGGGGTCATGATTCTTTGGGAATGTTGAACCAGCTGGAGTAATTAGAACTCCCATTCTTTTGCATAACTCTACCACCTTTGTGGCAATAGGTTTATTTGTGCAATANGTTATGAAATAACCTCCGGTAGGTCTTGAAAAAGAGCCACATTCTTNTG
This sequence comes from Gammaproteobacteria bacterium, assembly GCA_002710265.1. Classification (GTDB taxonomy): domain Bacteria; phylum Pseudomonadota; class Gammaproteobacteria; order Magnimaribacterales; family D2472; genus SAR86A. The sequence continues at coordinate 6,721 of PAJW01000004.1, forward strand.
GGAGTTTATCAAGGTAAGAATAAGCTATCTCAAATTTAGGTCTTATCAAATCTGCATGTTTTTTCATATGAGCTTTGACGGAGTCTGCATTTTTAAAGAACTCTACATGTCTTTTTTGGTTTAATTTATCGGGGCATATAATCATAGTCGTTCTTACTTTTTTAATTAAATCTAATGAGTTACCAGAAGAAGCATAAAAAGAGATACCTCCTCCTCCAAATGAAACTTTTGAAAAAGAGGTTGTAACAACTGTTTGGTCTTCTACACGAGCTTCAAGTGCTAAATCCCATAGTGGTCTTTGTTCCTTTGAAGGCAGAAAATCATGAATTAGGTATGCATGATCAAAGAGGAATAGAAACTTATCTGAAAACTGTGATCCTATTCTAAATAATTCTAATAAGTTCTCATCAGAATAAATTTCGCCTGACGGATTTGAATGCCTTGGTACACATAACATGCCAACAACATCTTCTTGATTTTGAAGTATNTTACTAAACTCTTCTAAGTTTANTCCATCTTCATTTAAAGGAACCGGTACAGCNTCAATTCCAAAATCATCAAGCATCATGAAATGTCTATCAAAACCTGGTACGGGACAAATAAATTTTGGATTTTTTATATCTTTCCAAGGCCTAGGCTCAGCAAATAGAAAATTTGCTAATACGGTTTGATATGTAAGTAATAAACTCGAATGCTCAAAGGCGAGGACATTCTCTACGGGAGCGTTTAAAAGCTCAGATCCAAGTTTCCTTGCCTCAATGATTCCAAAAGTCTCTCCATAATTTCTTAAATCAGCACCATTTTCGGATTCACTAGGTATCGAAATGTCTAATAATTCATTCGATAGGTCTAGTTGATCTTTGTCTGGCTTGCCTCTTGTGATGTCAATGGATAACTGCTTTTCTTTTAGAGAGTTAAACCTTGTTATAATTTCTTGATGCATAATATTAGTCACATTTTATACTAACATCATGATCAATTACTTAATATTTATATCATTAGTTCTTATTCTAGGTATTTTAATTTATCTATTATTTAATATTAAAAATGGTGAATCCATACGCAAAGGAGGAAATGAAAATATTCAAAGCAAACTGATTGAAGTTTCAAATGATATTAATAAAATTGAGCTTGACTTAGCATCAGTAACTACTCCACTCAATGAACTTAATCGATTTCTAGGCGGTAATGTAACTACTGGTAGATTGGGTGAGTGGAATCTTGAATCGATAGTAAGAGATATAATGCCCAATAACAGCTTTAATCTTCAGCACCAAATAAATCCAGAATCAAGAGATCTTGTTGATTGTGCAGTCACAACTGCTGAAGGAGTCATTGTTCCTATAGATTCAAAATTCTATGCTGGACAATATCAAAACTATCAAGATGCTAAAACAGGCACTGAAAGAAAAAAAATACTAGGGAATCTTCGAACAGAAGTGCTTAGTGATGCTGGTGACATTTCAAGTAAATATCTTTTAAGAAATATAACTTCAAATTACGTTATCTTATACATACCGTCTGAAAAGTTAATAGATTTAGTTAATCAAATAGAAGGCCTCAGAGAAGAAAGCTTTACTGAAAAAAATACACTAATTATGGGTCCAAATACACTTGCTGCTTTTTTAGATATGGTGAGAACAGGTCATCACTATTTGAAACTCAATGAAACTGCAAGCAAAGTTGCATCAGTAGTCAGAGGAATACAAAAAGAATTCTCTAATTTTGATGCAAATACAAACTCTGTTCTTAAAAGGCTGGATGGAGCGATGAAAGATGTTCAAAGCCTCCAAACAAGAATAAATGTATTGGGTAACAAACTAGAGAAAGGTGCTGAAAGTTTGGAAGATGAAAGCTAATGCAAAATCTAAGAATCTGGAAATATCTTTCATTGCCATGGATGGCTATAGCTCTTTTTTTCTTTGTTACATTTATTTTTTTAGCATTTTTTAAAGGAACATCAATTGAATACTTAACAAATGATTATTTGCTTGGACTTTTTAAAAATACCTTCATTCTATCTTTTTTAACTGCATTCATTTCTGCACTAATTGCAATGCCCCTTGCAATACTTGTAACATTTTATGATTTTCCTGGTAGAAAATTTTTTAGTTGGAGCTTAAGTCTTTCTATAGCATTTCCAGCTTATGTTTATGCATTTATATATGTAGGTATATTTGAATACTCCAGTCCAATTTCTTCATACTTGAGATATTTTGATATTGCACTTCCATCAATAAAGAATCTTTTTGGTGCATCAATCATATTATCCATGGCGCTATTCCCTTATATATATTTGCTTTTGAGAGTAAAGCTTGCTTCAGTAGGTCTAGACTTATTCAGGGCTGCAAAATCTCTAGGAAATAATAGTACTACTTCAATTTTCAAAGTAATTATTCCATCCCTACTCCCAGTGGTTATTGCAGGAATGACTTTAGTTATTTTTGAAACAATAGCAGATTTTGGAGGTGTCTCAACTTTGAGAATAGAAACATTTACGGTGGGTATTTATAATGCCTGGTTTGGATATCAAAGCTATTTCTCTGCTGCTAGATTGGCAGGTTATCTCCTAATATTTGTCTTTGTTATTATTTTCATAGCAAAGTTTTACGAAAGTAAGCAGGCTAATCTTGCTCAAAAAACTTCTGAAGTATTTGAAGGAATGGAGCTTGTTCCGTATAAAAGATTTCTAGCTACTTTCTATTGCGGCTCTATATTCACAATCGTGTTTTTGATGCCGCTTGGTCAACTGCTTATTTGGAGCTTTGAAAAAAACAATTTTTTAAGTATTAATAATCTACATCTATTTTTTAACTCTTTAACATTGGGTCTGATTGTGTCGGTGGTCACTGTATTTTTTGGAATTGCTCTTGCCCTTGCCTATAGAAACGAAAAAAATTTACGTTTAATAATTTCAATTTCGACATCAGGTTATGCGATTCCAGGCTCTGTAATTTCGGCAGGGCTTTTAGTCTCATTTGGATATTTCTTTNATATCTCTATCACATCTTTTGGAATTATTGGGCTTATATTTTGCCTATCATTAAGGTTTATGACTCCTGCCTATAATTATCTTTCAGCATCNCTTGTTAATATCCAGGATTCATCTGAAAAAGCTCTATCGACNTATTCAAAAAATCCTACAAGAGCATTCAAATATTTTTATTTCCCGCACATGAAATCAGCGATNTATCTTGGCTTGATGATTGTTTTCATTGAAGCAGTAAAAGAGCAGCCTGCTACATTGCTCTTAAGACCAGTAGGTTTTGATACTTTATCGACAAAAATATATAACTTTACCAGTGAAGGTCAATGGGTNNTGGCTTCAAACCCTAGTTTAATTCTAGTTTTTCTTAGTTTGATATTTGTATATATGATNAATAAAAATATCAACAAAAATAAATAATTAAGTATATGNAAGAAAAAGGTTACAGGCTAAATGTGGGTTTAATTATTGCAAACAGGCAAGGAAAAGTTCTCTTGTGTAAAAGAANAGGAATGAANAGCTGGCAATTTCCTCAAGGAGGAATNGATTTGAATGAGTCACCACTAAAAGCTGCAAAAAGAGAGCTTTTTGAAGAAGTTGGTATAGATTCAAAAGATNTGAAATTAATCNAATCGCTTGATGAATGGCTTAAATATGATGTACCAATTAAAAGTAGAAGAAAAAACATTCTTAACAAAAAGTTTAAAGGGCAAAAGCAGAAGTGGTTTCTATTCAAATTACTAAATGATGTACAAGTTTCATTTGAAAACGACCCTGATAACGAATTTGAAGATTTTAAATGGGTGCCATATTGGTACCCACTTAATGTTATTGTTTCTTTTAAAGAAAANGTCTATTTTGAAGCGCTTAATCAATTAAAATATTCCTTTTGTAAAGAATTCGAAAATGTTTGATGAAATATTAATTTTTGCTGCTTTGGGAGTAATTGCTGGATTGCTGGCTGGTTTNTTTGGNATTGGTGGTGGCTTAGTAATTGTTCCAGTATTAATTGGTACCTTTATTAATCTTGGTTTTAATTCAGACGTAGTTGTTCATATGGCTATTGGCTCAGCTATTGCTTGTATAATCTTTACAGGCCTGTCTTCGGCGAAAGCCCATAATGATAAAGATTCTATTAATTTNGTTCATTTTAAACCTGTTGCGATTGGAATAACTTTTGGGGCTTTAGCAGGAGCATTNTTTGCAGTACAAATAAAAGGCTTGGTCTTAAAGATTGCTATTGCTTTGTTTATTTTTTTAATGGGTATAAAAATCTTGTTTAATATAAATCTTTCATCAAGAAAAATTATACATAGCAACAAAAAATCACTGTTTGCTGGTTCTCTTATAGGGTTCTTTTCNTCAATTTTAGGTATTGGTGGNGGTGTTTTTTCTGTCCCATATTTTAAGTCTTCGGGTTTGAAATTAACTACTGCGATTGGTACNTCGGCAGCATGTGGTGTTCCCATAGCTATTTTTGGNACCATTGGTTATGTTATTGCTGGAATTGGATTATCTGATATGCCAAAATTTAGCCTTGGTTATATTTATGGTCCTGCAGTTTTGGGAGTATCAATGACTAGTATATTTGCAGCTAAATATGGAGCAGACCTTGCGCATTATCTTACACAANAAGCNTTAAATAAATTATTAGCTGCTTGGTTTTTTATAGTTTCAATTTACATGTTTGTCGTATGATTNTAGAGCTTTCAGATTTTTTTAATAATCCATCGATTTTAGAGATTGGTTTCTTAAAGATTCAATACTACGCAGTGACATGGTTATTATCAGCCATATTAATTTACCTATTTTTATCTNAAAACAAAATAATTACCGAAATCGGACTTACCAAGGAAGATGTTAATGATATGGTCTTTCTTTATGGGCTTTTCTTTGGCGCNATGTGTGGTGGAAGAATTGGTTATATGTTTTTTTATGGAANTGATCAACTTATTTCTAATCCGCTTTCAATTTTTTATATTTGGCAAGGTGGTTTAAGTTTTCATGGCGGATTATTAGGTGTAATTNCAAGNTTACTAATATTNTGTAAAAGAAAAGNGGTTGAATTTTTAAGATTAATGGATGGTGTTGCACTTTCAATGCCTATTGGCCTTGGGTTGGTTAGGATAGGTAATTTTCTNAACGGTGAATTATATGGAAANNCTACAAATGGTGAATGGGGGTTTATTTTTCCAACTGATCCATTTGGATTATTAAGGCATCCATCACAACTGTATGAAAGTTTTGGCGAGGGATTGCTCCTCTTTTTAGTTTTATTNCTTATTTCTAGGCTTAGTAAAGTTAGGGGNGTGGTTTCTTCTAGTTTTTTAATATTTTATGGGCTTATTAGATTTATAATTGAGTTTTATAGACANCCTGATGCGCATATAGGNTATATTGCATTTGATTCACTNAGNATGGGTCANATTCTTTGTTTACCTATGATTTTAATTGGAATTATTATGTTTATTTATTCTAGGAAAACTGCATGAAAGCATATTTAGATCTTCTAAAATATATTATTGAAAATGGTGATCAAAAAAATGATCGAACAAATACGGGAACCATTTCATCATTTGGTCATCAGTTANTATTTGATCTCGAGGAAGGTTTCCCAGCAGTCACCACTAAATCTCTTGCNTGGAAGGGAGTNGTGTCAGAATTACTTTGGTTTCTTGAAGGCTCAGATGACGAAAGAAGATTAGCNGAAATACGTTTTAATAAGGNCAGGTCTGAATTAAAAGACTTAACAAAATTTTCTACAATATGGACTGATAACGCAGATAANCAAGGAAAAAGTCTTGGATACACAAANTCAGATACTAAAAAAATTCTNGGCCCAGTTTATGGTGTTCAATGGCGAAATTGGTCAGGGCATGATCAGATAAGAAATCTTTTGCTNAANCTTAAGGAAAATCCAGATGGTAGAAGNCATATTTTNTCAGCATGGAATGTTGGAGAAATTGATAAAATGGCGCTTCCGCCATGTCATGTAATGTCACAATTTTATATTAGTAAAGGTACTATTAGTTGTCATATGTATCAAAGAAGCGCTGATATGTTTCTTGGAGTTCCATTTAATATTGCTAGTTATGCNCTNTTATTATCAATCTTTGGAGAAATACTCAATTTAAAACCAAAGAGGTTTGTTCATTCATTTGGAGATGCTCATATTTACATGAATAGTATTGATCAAGTTAAAGAACAGATTTTAAGGGAACCAAAGCCCCTTCCATCTTTAGTGTTACCCAAATTAAATTCAATAGATGATCTCAAGAAATNNAAAGTGGANGACTTTATTCTTGATAACTATAACCACCATCCCCCAATAAAAGCAGAGATGGCAGTCTAATGATAACAATCTCTCATGTAGTAGCGCTATCNAAGAATAATGTTATTGGNAAAGACAATGATCTNCCGTGGAATTTAAAAACGGATTTGAAACATTTTAAAAATTACACTTCTAANAAGATTATTATTATGGGTAGAAAAACATTTGAGTCNATAGGNAGACCTTTACCAAATAGAGTTAATTATGTTGTATCTAGNACTATTAAGGAGATTGAGGGCGCAAAAATNTTNAATAATACTGATATTGCGATAGAAGAAGCAAAAAATGAGTGTTCTAAATTAGAAAATAATGAAATTGTAATAATTGGTGGTGGTTTTCTTTTTAGAGATACTCTTAAAATAGCTAATAAACTTGTTTTAACAAGAGTGGATTGCGAAATAGATGGAGATGTGTTCTATCCTGATTTAAATTTAGAAAATTGGCAGCTTGATTCTCAAGAAAGTTTCAATAAAGATTTAGATAACGATTACGATTTCTCTGTTGAAGTATATAGAAAGGTTTAGATTATGTTGAGTTCTGAATAAAGTCTCTTCTCAAGGCTAAGTTTTTAACCCTAACCTCTTCATTCTCAGTATATTTAATCCAATTATTTGCTTGAGTTTTGATGCTCTTTTTCTTGTCTCTTGCAGCAATCCTAAAATTCTTTTTTGCATCTTCAAATTTCTGAAGTTCAAAATAAGCCTGTCCAAGAGTTAAATAGACCTGTGATAAATTCTTAATATTGCCTTTTTCCAATCCTTTCTTAATAGATTCGACTGCCTCGCTAACCTTATCCTCTGATAGGTATAAATTGCCCAATAAAACATATGATTCACCATCTTTGGACATTTTTGCTGATTTTTCTAGCACTGGAATTGCCTTTTCAACTTCTTGAGCCATTCTCCATGAGTCAGCTAATAGCTTAAGGTTTTTTTCTGTATTTTTAACAACTGGAACAATTTTTTCTTCTTCGGTTTTTTCATCAACAATAGTTACCATTTTCTTTTGGCCAGATATTAGGACTTCTGCTGCCCAGTATGGATTTTTATTAAGAAGAAGTAATTGGGCTAAAGCTAAATATTCCGCTTCTTTATCTAAAAAATCTTTTGCATATGCAGCCTTTAGAGTAATCATATAATCTCTTTCTCTACCAAGTTGACCATATGAACCTCCAAGTTGAATGAAGTATGTTTTTTTAGGATAAAGATTAACTAATATTTCATAAATATCTATTTGCCTTAAAAGTGACTCTTTTTCTCCTATTTCATTTTTTAGCTCTCCAATATTTGCAGCCATAACCACATACCAATTTTCTCTTGGTTTATAACCTTCTTCCTCAGCAAGATTAATGGCTTTTTCCATTGAAGATAAGGACTTTCTATATTCACCAGTCTGGAAATAGGCCTGTCCTAATAATGACCAAGATTGAGCTGTAACTTTTTCAACTTCTTCCATCCACTGCAAAATATAATCAATACCTAGCTTATAGTTCTCTTTTACTAGGTGTAGCTGTCCTAATGAAAGCAAGGCGCTTATTCTAAGCCCTAATGTTACCTCAGGTTCATTTATGAGGTTTCTATATGAGGACATAGCATTATCGTAATCACCATCGCTAAAATAAACATATGCCCATGCATTCCACATTACTGATCGATCATAACTTTTAAGGTCTTCTCTGTTATTCCTTAGTTCTGTTAGTATGGATGTTACAACCTCCATGTCAGGAGCTGGCTCTCCCTTTTCATCAACAGCTTCAAGAGCCTCATAAACTTTAGCCATTTTTTTTGCTGTACTTGATTGTAAGGCTCGAGCTTTTTTATATGTTCTTGTTGGTGCTAGATTTGAGCCTTCTTTGTTGTTTGATGCATTCTTAGATTGTTGAGCACTTAATTGGAATACGGATAAACCAAAACATAATGTCAAAACTGTTAATAAATATTTTGAATTGAGTACTCTCATAATAAATTAACTGTCATCCAAGATATATGTAAATCTGTGGAGGACTCCCTCTACTGGAACAGCTTTTCCGTCCACTATTTTTGGTTTATATTTTAGCTTTATAGCAGCCCTAGCTGAAGCGCTATTAAACATCGAGCATGGTCTAAATTCTACCTCAGGGTCATCTGGTCTCTTACTGCTACAATAACCCTCAATAGTTTTAGCATCTTCAACGCTTCCACTATCAGTAATTGTAAATTCAACAAGAGCATAGCCCATAGTTCCTCTTTCTTGTGCTCTTCTAGGATAGATCGGTATAACTTTAAATAATGGTATGTATTCACCATCTCTAAAGAAAGATCCACCTGCCTTAAAATCTGCTTTTGGCTTTGCCATAGAAACATCGATTCCTGTTAGTGGTGCTAGGTCTAATTCAGGTTGAGCAATATCTTCAGGCTGTTGATCAGGCTTATCAGGCTTTTCAACTTCTGTCATAAATGTATCAATTTGTCTTTCTGGCATTACTACATCAGCTAGTTTTACAGATTTGTCCTCTTTGATACCACTATCACCTAGAGATATCAGAATAACCATAACAAAGAACAATGAAATTGTTATTATTGTTGAAAAACCAATGCCTGCCGCATACCTATTTAAATTAAAAGCTTTCACATAAAGCATGTGAATTGGCTTTGTAAAAGTGTTTATAGCAGAAAGAACTTGATTCATATTTTATTTTGGTTCAGATGCCAAAGAAATTGCGCTAACGCCTGCTTCTCTTGCACCATCCATAACTTTTATTATTGTATCTGCAACAGCTTTCTCATCGGCTTGAATCACAACTGATCCTTTTGGATTATCAGCTAACATTTTTACAACATTAGCCTTTACTTGCCTAACATCTATTCTTCTGCCATCCATCCAAACTTCATCATTTGCNCCAACAGCAATTAAAATAGCTGCATTTTCCTGAGTCTCTGCTGTATCTGAGTCAGGTCTNTTTATCTCTAAGCCAGGCTCTTTAATAAAATTTGCAGTAACAATAAAAAATATTAGCATGATGAAAACAACATCAAGCATAGGAGTTAAATTAATTTCACTTTCTTCGTCTTTTACAGCNGTGCTTATAGCATTCCTTCTCATAAATATCTCCTATAATTCTCTCTTAATTAGTTCTCTTAAATCATTTGTGTGTCTATCNGATGCACTNTTTAGGTATATGCTTGCAAAAACTCCTGATAAAGCAACAACCATTCCAGCCATTGTAGGAAGAGTAGCCTTAGAAACTCCNCCTGCCATTGCCCTTGCATCNCCACCGCCATTAAAGGCCATAACCTGAAATACCTCTATCATTCCAGTAACTGTTCCGAGCAGNCCAAATAGTGGGGCTAGAACAACACAAGTTTGAATAATTGATAGATTTTTATTTATCTCAACTTTTGCCTGTGAGAGCATTTTTTCTCTTATTTGCAATGCATGCCAAGATGTTTTNTCTTTTCGATTATTCCAATTACTTGCTAAGTCTTTTACGTAGAATTCATGACCATGAGAAAAATACCATATTCTTTCAAAAATCATGGCCCACATAAAAAATACCAGGATTGCTATCAACCAAAGCACGCTTCCGCCTGCTTCCATGAAGTCTCTTATTGATGAAAAAGCTTCGGTTATAGCAAACAACATAGCTTAATGCTTAATTGGTTTCAGCCCTTTCTGCAAGGATTCCTGTGCTTTGTTCTTCCAATACACTNATTATTCCTTTAGCTGACGAAGCAGTAAATGAATGTAAAAGTGTTGTAGGAATAGCAACTAATAAACCCAATACAGTTGTTACGAGTGCCTGTGATATACCNCCAGCCATNAGCTTCGGATCACCAGTACCATACAATGTAATCATCTGGAAGGTTACAATCATACCTGTAACTGTTCCAAGAAGACCTGCTANAGGTGCAACTACAGAGATAATTCTTACCGCTCCAATNCCTCTTTCAATGGATGGTCTTTCTGACATAATTGCTTCTGCTAATTTAAGCTCCAATGTNTCAATATCTTTNTTAAAGTTCTCCTCACCNACCTTTAAAACTCTACCAAGAGGATTTCTTACATCAAGAACTTTAGAACCTGCTTGAGCTCTTACAGCTTTTCCTAAAACAAATAAACTCCATAGTTTCCAAAAAGCTATACCTATACCAATTANACCAACTGTAATAATTGCATANCCAACTTCTCTACCTTGCTGAGCTCTTTCCGCTAATGATGGTGTCTGAATAAGATTAGCGAGNAAGCTTCCTCCAGTAGGNCCTGTTGGATCAACACCAAATTTTACTTCNTCACCTGCACTAGCATTGCCAATATTTTTCGCAGTTTTTGTATATCTACCTGCGGGNTGTCTTGGCAAGAATGCATACTCTCCAGATGATACATACTCTAGATATTTACCATCGCATACGGCATTAAATAAACCAACTCTGGTTACATTACATGNAGTTGATTCACCATCAACATCAATTACCGTGGAGTCAAATGACACAACCTGACCACTTGCTGCCATTTCTCTTTGAAGTTCATACCANAGACCTTCAATTTCTCTAATTGTAGGTAACTCAGTTGTTTCTGACATCTTCGCCGTTANATCATTNAAGAAGCTAACTCTTTCTAGGCCATATTGTGCGCTTGTCAAAGAACCAGAAAATTGAACTGCAGCTTCACCAGCAGAACTTTGCAAATGACCAAAAAGCTCAACCAAAGAACCTAATTCTTTTTGATAGGCTTCTTCTTTAACCCGAAGAATCTCTTCGTTCTTTTTGTATTCGGCTTCAAGTTGATCAGCAATTTTTTCTTGTCTTGCAAGTTCTCTTTTTTCTGCAGCAAGTATTGANGCTTGATTGTTCTTTTCAGCCATAAACTTTGCTTCTCTTTTAGCGTTTGCTGATTGCTCTTGCGTTTTTCCTTCNTTAACAAGCATTAATAGTTGTTCAACNGTGGATACTTCTACTGCTTCCTCGTCAGTATCCTGAGCAAACAAAACAACGTTAAAGGATAGTACTAAAGCAAGTAAAAATTTTGATAAGTAATTTCTCATTATGCTTCTCCNTTAACTATAGGCATAAGCAACATATCAGTTGGCGCTAATTTCTTAGCCATCCTAATGCCATCTCTTATAGGTTTTCTNTATGAGCCTGAAAGTTCTTCCCATGAACCAGTCTCGTTATTCCATCTTCCACTAGATCTCTCATCTTTAGTTTGATAGAACATGCCGATTCTTCCAATAACAAGAATATTAACTACTGTTCCATCTGCTAACTTATCTTCATAAGTGTCTATTTTTCTACCGTACTCTGCTTCAATATTGTAAGCCTCTAATACCTGCCTAACTTGCTCAGAAGCTGTAACTTTTGGTTTTGCAAGTGATGATCTAACTAAATCAATACGACCTCTTCTTTCTTCTGTTCTAAAAGGAGTATCCAATTTCACGAAAGTTTCAAGGGTATCTAACATTTTTTGAGCAAGAGGTGGTATTTGTCTCTGCATAACCACAACTTGAACGAGTTGCTCATCTAGCTTGTCCATTAAATCAAGTTGGGCTTGTATTTGAATTCTTTTCTGAGCGTTGTATAACTTTAATCCTTCAACTTGTTTTGAGACAACTTTGAATTCATTTACTATTTTGTCTGTTTGTCTTTCTGTAAGATCAATCTTGTCTTGTGAACTAGCAGAAAGTTCTTGGTTTTCTCTACCTACCTCAAGAACACTTTCCATATTAACTTCAACTAACTCATTTGCATGAGTCAAAATACTGAAGCCGAAAAGTACCGGTAAAGAAATTTTCTTTATAAATATAAGCATTATGTACTCCCTAAAGTCTGATAATATTAACAGTCTAAGCTTAATAAATAAAATTATTTCAAAAAATTAATTAAATATTGATTACATTAAAAATATTAATAATTCAAACTAATTTAGAATTATTTTATATATTCAACGTTTTTATATCAATTCTTGAGTGACTTAAAATTTAAGAAATAGAACAGGTGTATTTTTCTTATATTCCTTATACTCTTCTAGATGGCCCCATTTTTTATTGCCCATATCATCAAGCATTCTTACTCCACTAATGTAAACAAGCAAAACGTATGTAAATATTGGAGAAATCATGGTCAAGTATTGTGTACTTGAAAGAGATGAAAATGACATTAATGCAACAGATGACCACAAGAGAATCTCGCCAAAATAATTAGGATGTTGTGATTTTGACCATAGACCTGTGTTAATAAACTTATCTTTATTTTCTTTGATGATTCTAAATGCTGTCTTTTGATAATCAGCTATTATCTCAATTGAAAAGCCTATAATAAATAGAGCTAAGCCGATATAAAATAAATTATTAATTACTATTCCTCCTGAGCTTGATATCCCAGTAATTGCGCACATAGAACATATCGATACCCACATGCCTTGAAGTGTCCATGTCATAAAGAATTGTGATGCTGAAGTCTTGATAGATCTAAATCTTTTATCTTCGCCGTCTTTATGAATTCGGCTAAATAAAAAAGATCCCAGCCTTATTGCCCATAATGAAATTAAAACTGTGACTATCAGGCTAGCAATATTCAATGGATTTTCTTGATTTGATGAGAGATAAACAAACCATGTTGCCGTTAGATAAGTTAGAGACCCAGTAAGATCGTAAAATTTTTCTGTTTGAAATAAATAGGCGGGTATATATGCAACCCATTGAATCAAGAAAATTAAAATTACAGCATTCAAGACGATTTCACTTTTTGTTAAGTAGGCAATTGTGATACATAAAGCAAAAGCTATTGTTGCAAATAAAATATTTAAAAAAGACTTCATATTTACTCCCATCCACATGTTCTATTTTGGTTTTGTTCGTCCAACCATGTTTTCAATGGAGCGTAATAACTTAATATTGACTCTCCACTCAGTTCTCTTGAGCCAGTTATTTTCTCAAAAGCATCTTGCCAAGGCAAGCTTTGACCTATTGCCATCGTAGAGATAATTTTTTCTCCTGCATCTTTATTCCCATAAACTGAGCACTCATGTAGATAGCCTTCAAAACCCGATTCTTTGCACAAAGCTTCATGAAACTGATATTGCATTATTCTTGCTAAATAATACCTTGTGTAAGGTGTATTCCCAGGTATGTGATACTTGGCGCCAGCATCAAAATAAGCTTCTGATCTCTCAGATGGAGGAACTATTCCTTGATAATTTTTTCTCATCTCCCACCAAGACTCATTTAAATTGTCCTCAGTAATATCTCCTTTAAAAATACCAGCTCTCCATTTATCGAGCATTAATGCCCATGGAATTATTACAACCCCTTCTAGAGCTTGCTTCATAAGAAGACCAATAAAATCTTCCTCTGCTAAATCAGCCTCCTCTTGATTTATAAAATCAATTTTCTTTAAATATTCTGGTGTTATGGAAAGTGTTAAAAGATCGCCAAATGCCTCATGAAATCCGTCGTTTGCACCCCCTTGGAATAAAGTAGGCAGATGATTGTATGCTTGATAATAAAAAATGTGGCCTAATTCATGGTGTATTGTAATAAAGTCTTCCTCGTTCTTCTCAATACACATCTTTATCCTTAAATCGTTATTTGCTGGATCAAGATTCCATGCAGAGGCATGACAAACAACTGACCTATCAACAGGCTTAACAAACAGTGACCTTTCCCAAAAAGTTTCTGGCAAAGCTTCAAAACCAATAGAAATAAAGAAATCTTCAGCATATTCAACCATATCAATCTCACTCAAATTTCTTTCCTCTATTATTTTTGTAAGGTTTACTGTCGAAATTTCATCCTGCTTAGGATAAACAAGATCATAAATATTTGACCATGACTGGCCCCACATGTTTCCAAGCATATGAACAGGCAATGGATTAGAATTAGATACGATTTCATCACCATAATGTTCATTCAATTTAGCGCGCACATGACAGTGAAGTGCTTCATAGAGAGGTTTTACTTCTTCCCATACTCTGTCTGTTTCCATCAGGAATTCATCGCTAGGCATATCGTATTTGCTAAACCATAAATCACTAAGGTTCTGATAACCTAAATCATTGGCGCCTTGATTGCCTATTTCTACCATACGCATATACATTGGCTTCATTGGCTTGCTGATTTCATGCCAGCCAGACCATGCTCTCAACAATTCTTCGGGATTTCTCGAGTTATCAATAATTGCTTCAAATGCCTCTAAATCGTAGCAATTTCCATCCTCAAAACAGTGTTCCCCGCCTCCGTACATAGCCTCTAATGAAGTTGTTATTTTTGACAATTCAGCTGCTAATTCATCATCTAGTGGTGGTGGCATAACAAATGAGGTTTTAAGTATATTTAACATCCTTCTCTTTTCATCAGATACTTCTAGTTCATCAAAGCTCGATGCTCTTCGAGCTTTTTCAAGTGCATCTAAAGTGTACCTTGTGCCATAATCTGCGATAACTTTTTGTGAATCATATGTTATAAAATTTGAGCTAATCCAAGATGCAGACGAAATAACAGGACCAAGTTCAAGATTTTGCTTTTCAACTTCATTTAAGAAGATATCTAGTTCTTCTAATTTACTTGTTTGTTCGCCACTAGGAACACAAGAAGTTACAATTACAACTATGGATAAAATGCTTATAAATTTTTTCATTTTCACTACCTCAATATTAAAATAACATATTAAAAATTAAATTATTATGAAAATATCAACAAATCAGTTTAAAAATGGCACTAAATTAATTATAGATAATGCGCCTTGTTCAATTGTGGAGCATGAATTTCATAAGCCAGGNAAAGGTCAAGCAGTTATGAGAGTGAAATATAAAAACTTACTAACTGGCAATACAAATGATAAAACATTTAAATCAGGTGAATCTGTTGAGGCTGCAGATGTAAATCANAAAGAAATGGAGTTTTTATATCATGATAATGAATCTTGGCATTTTATGGATACAAACTCATNTGAACAAATTGAAGTAAGTTTATCCCAAATGGGAGATGCAAGAAAATGGCTTGTAGGGCAAGAAACTTGTGAGATTGTTCTGTGGGATAATCAACCCATATTGGTGAATCCACCTGTTATTGTTGAGCTAGAAATAACAAGTGCTGAACCTGGTGTTAAAGGGGATACTGTCTCAGGAGCAACTAAAATAGCTACTCTGCAAACTGGTGTAGATATACAAGTTCCATTATTTGTTAATGAAAATGAAATAATAAAAGTCGACACTAGGGATAAAACTTATGTTGGGAGAGCAAAGTCTTGATTGAGACACTAAACAAAGAAATATCTATTTTCTTAAATTCAATCGAGGGATGCAGTAAAGAATCTATAGACCTTATTAATGAAAAATATACTTCAAGTATCACAGATGATTTAAGCAATGGTCACATAACTTCAAATGTTTGTATGGTTGCGGCAAGTATTCTAAAGTTAAATCCTAAAGAATTATCCGAAAAATTATCCAACCAGCTAAATAGTCTAACTTTGTATGAAAATGTCGAGGCCGCTGGTCCTGGGTTTATAAATATTACCCTAAAAAGAAATGATTTTTTATCAATTCTTCAAACCATTCAAAATAAAAAAGAACTTTTTGGCCAAAAAGAAAATAAAAGTGGTGATAAAGTACAAATCGAATTTGTTTCAGCCAACCCAACTGGTCCACTTCATGTTGGCCATGGAAGAGGAGCGGCATATGGAGATGCAATAGCGAGAATATTGTCTGCAACAGGATCTACAGTTGAAAAAGAATATTATATAAATGATGCTGGAAGACAAATAGATATTCTCACTGCAAGTGTAACGCTTAAGTTAAATCAATCTAATAGCAATTTCTTTCCTCAGAATGCATATAAAGGTAAATATATCGAAGATATTGCGAACGATATTAAAGAACAGAAAAAATTAAAAATAAAAATAGATGATTCTGTGTTTATAAATCTTTCAAATGATCCTGAAAAAGAAATTGATCAGTTGATAGCTTCTATTAAAGAGAGCAATAAAGAAGAATGGCTAGCAATTAAAGATTTTTCGCTCAACAGTATATTGGAGAGCATTAAAAATGATTTAAAAGATTTTAATGTTGAATTTAATGTTTGGTTTAAGGAGTCTTCATTGGGAGCTGTTGAAGATAGTGAGTCAAAAATATCATCGTCTATAAAAAAATTAGAAAAAGACGGTAAAGCATATATAAAGGATGGGGCTGTTTGGCTAAATACTGAAAAAAGCGGTGATGATAAACACAGGGTCTTGATTAGGGATGATGGAAGAGCTACATATTTTGCATCGGACGTTGCATATCATAAAGATAAAGTTGATAGAAAATTTGATAAGTTAATAAACGTTTGGGGAGCAGATCATCATGGTTATATAAAAAGAATTGAAGCATCTATAGAAGCTCTCGGTGATAAAAAAGAAAAATTAATTGTAAAACTTGTTCAGTTTGCAAATCTTTTTAAAAATGGAAAAAAGATGAAGATGTCTACTAGATCGGGTGAATTCTATTCATTAAGAGACTTGATTAATGATATAGGTTCAGATGCAGCTAGATTTTACTATCTATCGAAACAAGCCGATCAGCACCTTGATTTTGATCTTGACCTTGCAAAATCAGATAGCAAAGAAAATATTTTCTATTACATTCAATATGCTCATGCAAGAATATTTTCACTTGAACAAAAATATCATCAAAAAATCAAATCAAAAGAAATTGATAGAACAAATGCATACAATATTTCATATTCTAAATGTGATAAATTAATACACGAAATATCTAAATATCCATCTGTAGTTAATAAATCTGCTGCAACTCTTCAACCGCATCTTATAATCTTCTATCTGCGAGATTTATCCCAATTACTTCATAGTTTTTACAACGATACTCACGTTCTTTCTGAGGACCCAGAGAATATGAAATTAATAATATCTTCTTTATCATCAGTCAGACAAATTATATCTAATGGCTTAAGCCTNGTTGGAATATCACCAATACAAGAAATGTAAATATATGAGGGACTTTGCTAAACGAACTTCAAAAAAGAAAAGTGTCAGTGGAAAAAAATCTGTTTTTAGGTCTAGCAAAAAATCAACTCAAGTAATTCCTAGTAATGCTATTCTTTTTGTACTCTTAATAGCAGCTGGTTTGGTTATAACCTCATTTTTTTATTTTCGAACTGACATCAAATCAATTAAACCAGAAGCAACATTAAATAATGTAACAATTGATTTTCCTACCTCGCTTATGGAAAATTCTATTCTTATTGAATCAAATAAAAATGAACAGTTGGAGTGTGAGTATTTCGTTCAAATTGGAGCTTATGGAAATAAAAAATATGCATTAGAGGCTGAAAAAATGCTTGAGGAAGAAATTCAAAATATCACTATTAATACTGTCTACAGTTCTCTTCAGCCTGGTAAGCCTTTGAATAGTGTTATTTCTGGTCCTTATGGGAACAAATCAGCGGCGAATAATGCAAAAGAAAAAATTACCAAGAATGGTTTTGATCCGCGGTTAAGAACATTATGCAAACAGATGTAAAAACTAATATAAAAGAGATATCAGACAGGATTATTAAGTGCTGTATAAAAGCTGATATAAATTCTAATGGAATCTCCTTAGTAGCAGTTTCAAAAAAGAAAAGTCTAGACTATATAAATGAGGCCCTTACTGCTGGCATAAAAGACTTTGGTGAAAACTATGCACAAGAATTAAATGAAAAGAAACAAGCTCTTATTTCAAATGAGATTGTCTGGCATTTTATAGGTCCTCTTCAATCTAATAAAGTAAAGATAATTGCTAATTGCGCAACGTGGATACACACATTGGACAGAGAAAAAATAATTATTAAGCTCAATCAAGCTTGTAACGAGGTAAATAAAAATATTAATGGGCTTCTCCAAGTAAATGTTTCTTCTGAGGATTCTAAGAGTGGTTGCAACCCCGAAGAGATGATTAGTCTGGCTTCAATCATTGAGTCTTCGAGCAATATAAATCTTAAAGGGATTATGGCACTACCTGACATCAACGCAGATGCCAATGAAAGAGAAATGCAAATGAAAAAAGTTGTTGAGCTTAGTGAACAACTTAAATCTCAATTTCCAAATGCAAAGGAAATATCCTTAGGAACAACGAATGACTTTGAAGAGGCAATTGCGCATGGCTCATCTATGGTTAGAATAGGCTCATCTATATTCGGAGAAAGAATATGAAAGATATTCTATTTTATGGTGGTGGAAATATTGCTCAGTCTGTAATTGAAGGGCTTATACAATCTGACTATCCAAAAAATAATATTTATTACAAAGATAGAAATATAACTAATCAGAAAAAATTAAAAAAATTAAAAATAAAAAAGTTCGCAGGTGATGCAAATAATATAGATTTTTTTATCTTATGTGTGAAGCCAAAAGATGCACTCAATGCCTATGAGGAAATATTAAATATTAAGAAAAATCCAAAAATAATTAGCTTTGTTGCAGGAATAAAATCTAAAAAATATCTAAAAATAAATAAAAACGCTAAATTGTTAAGAGCGATGCCAAATACATCGTCAAGATTTGATTTAGGTATAACAGCATTATTTAATTGCTCATTTCAAAAAACAGATATGAGCTATATAAAAAATTTATTTAAACGATTTAGCAAAGTAATTGAATTAAACAACGAATTAAAAATGGACCAGTTTACTGGTCTTGTTGGGAGCGGTCCTGCATACTTTTTCTATCTTTTAAAAGTATATGAAAAAGAGCTTCTAAAAATGTGCAACGGCAACAAGTATGAAGTGAATGCAATAATGACAAANCTTTTAGAGGGAGTTAGTCANTCATTAAAGGTTAATGATGATTTAGATGATTTGATTAAAATGGTTGCTTCAAAGAAAGGAACTACTGAGGCGGGTTTGAAGTCATTTAGTATTAACAAAATTGATAAAATTTTTGAGGATGGTCTTAAAAAAGCTATAAAAAGGTCAAAAGAAATATCTAATGAATACTAACTATCAATTAATCGGTCTTGCTCTAAGCTTGCTAAATTATGCCTTTATTTTTTTATTTATATTCAGTGCTTTTAAAGTTAATTACTATAACTCTATAGTAAGTTTTTTTATAAAATTATATAAGCCAATTGGAAAAGTGAGCTTAATCCAAAATCAGTCCATAAATATTATATTTTTATCTATCGTAATCAAATTTATATCATTATTTCTCATATATTCTAATAGTTACGATGCTTCTGTTTTGCTTGGAGTTGCNGTAATACAAAATATACAAATTATAGTTAGGCTTATATTATTTATCATTATTGGAGGTGTTATTTTGAGCTGGGTTCAGCCAAAAAACTCAAATCCTTTTCTTGAAATTGTTATAGAAATATCAGATAAAATTTTATTACCGCTAAGAGGTCTTATTCCTTCAGCAGGAGGTCTTGATTTCAGCCCATTATTTATATTTATACTTATTCAGTTAGTTAGTGGTTTCTTAGATGATATTCTTAGATATATCGTATGAAAGTTGAAACAAAAATTATTAATTTCGAAGAAGGTATTAAACTTGAAAATGGTTCAAAGCTTAATTCGTTTGAACTAATTGTTGAAATGTATGGAGAGCTTAATGAAGATAAATCTAATGCCATTCTCCTCTGTCATGCTTTTTCAGGCAATCATCACGCTGCAGGTAAAAATAATGAAGGTTTGATTGGATGGTGGGATCAACTTGTTGGTCCAGGAAAAGCAATCAATACTGATAAATATTTTGTAGTGTGTTGTAATAATTTAGGTGGTTGTTCTGGCTCATCAGGCCCAGCAAGTAAAAATCCAAGCACTGGAGAAATTTATGGTAGTAGCTTTCCTCAAGTCAGTGTTGTTGATTGGGTGAATTCTCAAAAAATGTTAACTGATAAGTTGGGTATATCAAAATGGCATTTTGTAGCCGGTGGAAGTCTTGGTGGCATGCAAGCTTTGCAGTGGTCTGTATCTTATCCTGATTATGTTTCAAAAGCTGGTGTATTTGCAGCTGCAGCAAAATCAAGCACTCAAAATATTGCTCTCAATGAAGTAGCAAGAGAAGCAATCAGAAAAGATCCCAATTTTTTAAATGGAGAATACATATCAAAAGGCGTGAAGCCGAAAGATGGTATTAAAACTGCTAGGATGTTAGGTCATATTACATATTTGTCTGAGGAGAATATGAATCTAAGATTTGGTAGAAAATTTCAAGATGCCGATTCAAAGATTAGTGGTGAAGTAGATTTTGAAGTAGAAAACTATCTTCAATATAAGGGTGAAAAATTTTCAGAGTCTTTTGATGCAAATAGCTACATTATAATGACTAAAGCAATGGATAATTATGATTTTGCTAAAGATGATGATGCCTTAAGAAAAAGTTTAAAAAATATAAAAGCCTCTTTATTAATAATTGGTTTCTACTCTGACTGGTTATATCCCCCAGAAAGAGGCAAAGATATTCAAATCGCAGCAATCAAGGAAAATATTAATTCTTCTTACGTTGTTCTTGAGGGTGAGCAAGGTCATGATAGTTTTCTTTTTAAAACAGAGAAATACGAAAATACAATTAGAAAATTTATAGAATCATAATGGCAATAGAAATATCTAAAATTATTGAAAACTGGGTTCCAAATAATAGCAAGGTTATTGATTTTGGATGTGGTGATGGTTCTTTGTTATTTAAGTTAAAGAAAGATAAAAATGTTCTAGGTTATGGTGTGGAAATCAATGATGAAAAAATTATAAGCTGCCTTGAAAAAGGAGTATCAGTTGTAAAGCAAGATATAGATATGGGCCTGGATGAATTTGAATCTCTAAACTTTGATATATCTATAATGGCGAGATCTATACAGTGTCTAAAAGAACCTAGTCTCGCTCTCAATAAAATGCTTAATTTATCAAAAGAGTGTGTGGTAACGTTGCCTAATTTGGGTTATTGGAGGTGTCGAATTAATTTAGCAATGGGAAGAATGCCTGTAACGCCTGATTTGCCTTCAAGTTGGCATGAGACTGAAAATATTCATCTTTGTACAATAAATGATTTTGAAAAGTTATGTGATGATGAATCTATAACTATTAAACAAAAAGTATTTCTTAACCCAGATGGAAAAGAAGGAATAATGTCATCGATGAATCCTAATTTTTATGCCACAGAAGGGGTTTATTTGCTTGAAAAAAAATAAAGAAATCCTAATCGCAACCTCTAATAAAGGTAAGGTGAATGAATTCATTAATTTATTTGAAGATTATGATGTTTTCAGCCTGACCGACTTAGGTTTGGGTGATGCCGTAGAAGATGGAACATCTTTTTTAGAGAATGCTCTAATAAAGGCAAAGCACGGATCATTGCATTCTGGTAAATATACTATTGCAGATGATTCAGGTTTGGTTATTCCTAAATTAGATTATGAACCGGGTATATTTTCTGCAAGATATGCNGGNAGCGATGCATCTGATAAAGATAATAGAAATAAGGTAATCCAAAAATTAAATAACTTATCTCTAGAAAATTTAGATGCTTATTANGTATGNTGTCTTGTTGGAATAAGAAACCATGATGATCCGATGCCCATAATCTCATACGGAAAGATAAATGGTAAAGTTTCAGTCNATAGTTCTGGTGAGGGTGGTTTTGGATACGATAAAATTTTTTATCCAAGCGATTTTGATTGCTCAATGGCTTCAATAGACATAAAAGTAAAAAATACAATTAGTCATAGGNCTTTAGCTGTGAAAGACTTTATAAATAAGTTTAAAGCTGCTAGTTCCTGATATAACTAAATTCAAAAATCTTTCTCCCCTCTTCCATGCCACGGTTTTCNAATTTTGAGAATGTTAGTCTTTTTTCAGTTTTAATATTTGAAAAATAATCTGACCTTTCTAGGGCGTCCTTTATAGTTTCTGCGTAATTTTCCCAATCTGTTGAGATATATAAGATTCCACCATCTGTCATTGTCTTATACAACATATTTAAAAACTCATTGTTTATAAGACGTCTTTTGTGATGCCTGTCTTTTGGCCATGGGTCGGGACAAATAATAATTACCTTATCAAAAANTTCTTCAGGTTTGTTGTCTAANATTATTCTGATATCTTGANTAAAGACTCTTATATTATTTATTTCATCTTCTTTAATGGTTGCAAGAAGAGANCCAATGCCTGAAGCATAAACCTCGCAGCCAATGAATAANTGATTTGGATTTAATTTTGCTGCTGAGCACAAATTTTCGGCATTCCCAAATCCAATCTCAAGATGACACTGAGAAAATTTTTCTTTTTCTNACTTAATATCATTAATTGTATTTATAGAAAATNTATTAAGTTCGTTTAAACCTAACTCTTGTCTTTTAGTTATTCTGCCTTTTCTTTTTACAAAAGATGGTAGGAACTTTAGTTGCATTTACTGGTGTGATTTAAGCAAAATCAACCATTAAGGACTTNAATTTTTTAAGAGCNCTATTNTCAATTTGTCTTATTCTCTCTGCGGAAACCTTGTATTCATCAGCCAAGTCATGGAGAGTTACTTTCTGATCAGATAGATATCTTCTTTGAAGGATGTCTTTGCTTCTTTCATCTAGCATTTTCAATGCCTCAATCAGCTCGCCTCTATTAACTTGTTCTGCCTGCTCATTGGCAACAATTACCTCTGGATCATACCTTTTATCTTCTATATATTGAGATGGAGACATTACCTCGTCATCATCTCCTGATNGTGCTGGAGCATCAAATGAAGAATCATTTGAAGAAAGCCTGTTTTCCATATGAAGAACATCTTTAACTTCAACATTTAAATCAGAAGCAATCTGTTCAGCTTCCTCTTTGGTGAGCCANTCTAAGCTTTTTTTCTTNCCTCTNAGATTAAAAAATAATTTTCTTTGTGCTTTGGTGGTTGCAATCTTAACAAGCCTCCAATTCTTAAGTATATATTCATGTATTTCAGCTTTAATCCAATGAACCGCAAAAGAGACAAGTTTTACTCCTCTGTGCGGATCGTATTTATCAACTGCTTTCATAAGACCAACATTACCTTCTTGAATAATATCTCCAAGAGGNAGGCCATAGCCCTGATAAGATCTTGCTATATGAACTACAAANCTTAAATGATGAATGACCAACTGCCTCGCAGCATCNAGATCATCTTCTTCATATAGTTTNAGTGCAAGTTCTTTTTCCTGCTCTTTAGTAAGAATAGGTATAGCATGAACAGAAGATAGATATGATTCTATATCCTTTCCCGGACTATTTAATTGAGATGGTTGTAACTGTGTGCCCATGTTATATATATATATTTTATAATTAATTATACTAATTAATTATGTTTAATAGGAAATTATACCAATTTTTTAAAAAAATCTCCTAATANTGGTAAAAATGCATCTTTTATGGCTTTATTTCTTATGCATATAAAATATGGATTTAGGATTGAGTCTGTTTTAGCGTAAGAGAGTTCCAATAAATTATCTATTCTTAATACATTTCCTCCATAAGATTTTAATACAGCATGTGCTGCAGCAATATCCCATTCTGAGGTTGGGCCAAACCTGGGGTATATATCAGCTTGATTATCTGCCAAAGAGCATAATTTAAGCGAACTACCCTTTTCTATAATTTCATACTTAATATCTTTCTTTTCTAAGAAATTTAAGAAGGATTCATCATTTTCACTCTTATGGCTTTTACTCATTACTACTCTAATCACATTAGGGACATCATTGTCGTTTTCAGAAATTTGAAGATTTGACCCAATCCAATGCTTGTCTTGAATGGGCTCACCTACAACTCCATAAACTGTTTTGCCATTTTCAATTAAGGCAATATTTACTGTAAATTCATCTGTTTTATTAATAAATTCTTTGGTGCCATCTAGTGGGTCTACAAGCCAATACATGCTTGGTAAATCATTAAGGAGTTTAATATTAAAGTTTTCCTCAGAAATAATAGGTATCGAGGGTGTTATCTTGCTTAGGTTTTCTAATATTATTTCATTTGATGCTCTGTCAGCAGCTGTTAAAGGAGACCCATCATCTTTATCAGATGCCTCAAATTCATCACTTTCATATATTTTTATTATTTCTTCTGACGCTTGTTTAGAACACTCAATAAGTGGTCCTGATGTTTTGTCAAAAAATTCTTGATCGAATGTCATTTAATAAACTTAATTATTTAGTTTTCAGTATTTAGTGCTTGTTTTCTTAACTTAATAGCTTTTTCTTCAGAGCCTGGATTTTGATTATTGTAAATAGAATATTCCCACCTACCATACATTGGATTGGTTATCATGAACCACTTTTCACCCCACATATTTGAATATTTATCTGCTATTTTCTTTCTTTCAGTATGAAAAATGGATGATTCTTCAGAAGAAATGAAGTCAGTTAGTTGGTCTCCAAACATTAGCAGAATTCTATAATCTTTAGCTATTAATTCTCGTCTAGCAGTCTTGTCTCCAGTCCATCCGTTTTCATCTCTCATCAACAAAACGTCTCTATCTGTATCAAAAGGGAGTCCAAGCTTTATTATGTTTTCTCTTGTCGCATCTTCTAATATGTGAATTCGGTTAGTAACATAAAAAACTTTAACGCCTTTTTCTTGTGCATATTTAAGAAATTCTCGAACACCAGAAACCGCGGTTGCCTTTCCCTCTTGCGCCCAATCCACCCAACCATTAGGGTAAGAAAGTCCATTTATGATGGCGCGTGCTTGAAAGGCTATGTTATCTAAAACAGTCTCATCAACATCAAGAATTATTGCTGGTTTCAGGTTTGAAAAATTATTTTTTTGTTCAAGTGCAGCACTCCAGTTCATGTCAATAATAGCTTTATCTAGGGCAATCTTTGCATTCTTATATGTTTGCATATTATTTGCTGCATACTCAGCCGAGGTTTGAGCATATAAAACAGAAAGCAATGATTGTTCTTGATATGATTTATCTATCTCATCTGCATTTATATTTATCGCGTAAATGATTGTAGAGTAAAAAAATATTTGTCTTAGTGATTTCATCGTGTAAGAGCATTATAATGCCTAATAAATAAATATAAGAGACAAATAAAAAGATTTATGGATAGTAAAATAATCGAGAATTTAGAAAAATTAAAGAAAATGCTAGTTCTTTTAAGTGAAGAACGTAAAGTTGTTCTCTCTCATCACAAAACATTTGAGCATGTAGAGAAAATGAGAAAAATTGTAGATGAATCAATAGAAATTGGGAGTCGGTCATGAGTAATAAAGAATTCAATTGTTTTAAGCTTGATGTTAAGAATCATGTAGGAAACCTCGTTTTATCTAGGCCAGATGAGCTTAATACTATGTCTAGAGATTTTTGGGTTGAACTAGGAGAGGTTTTAGAAGTCATTAATAGAGACTCTGATATAAGAGTTGTTGTAATGTCATCAACTGGTAAACATTTTTGTGCAGGCATGGATTTAAATGCATTCTCTAATGGGGTTGATAATATTCCAGATGATAAAAAGCCTGATCATGCACGAATTGGTGAGGCTGTATATAGGGTCGCTAAAGAACTTCAAGAGTATATAAGTACTCTTGAAAAAATTAGAGTGCCAGTTATAGCTGCAATTCATGGTGGGTGTATTGGAGGAGCAGTGGATATGGTTACTGCATGTGATATTCGACTAGCTTCAGATGATGCTTTTTTCTGTATTCAAGAAATAAACATTGGTATGGCCGCTGACGTTGGGACACTGCAACGACTGCCAAAAATAATACCAGATTCAAAGATGAGGGAAATGGCATATACAGGAAGAAGAATGTACGCTGAAGAAGCAAAAGATGCAGGGTTAGTTAGTGGCACATATGGATCGCAAGAGGAATTACTTGAAGCTGCAAATAAACTTGCTAGTGAAATTGCTTCGAAATCACCCGTTGCAATATACGGACTTAAAGCAGTAATGAATTATTCAAGAGACCATAATGTAAACGACAGTTTAGAATATAATGCATTATGGAGCGGCGCGATGTTAAGCCAAAAAGACATGACTGAACAAATGACTGCTAACATGGAAAAAAGAGATGCGTCATTCAATGAACTTGTTGAAGTAAAGAAATTTAACGAATCTAATTCTTAAAGTTTTCTTAAAAAGACTGGAGTTGATGCAGTAGATTCAGCTTTAGAAAATTTATATCCATCAACATTAAATTTCGCCAAGTCCTCAAAATCCTTAACTTTATTTTGAATAATCCATCTAGCCATTAATCCTCTGGCTTTTTTGGCATAAAAACTAATGATCTTATATTTTCCATTCTTGTAATCTTTGAATACTGGAGAAATGGTATTTATGTCTTCGGGCAACTTACCTAAAGCTGAAAAGTATTCGTTAGAAGCAAGATTTATCAAAAGGTCAGACCTTTGTTCTTTTAATTCATTTAAAACATTTTTTTGAATTTTATTACCCCAGAATTCATATAAATTTTTACCATTTTCTGTTTCTAGCTTTGTTCCCATTTCTAGTCGATAAGGCTTCATTAAGTCTAATGGCCTTAATATGCCATATAAACCAGATAAAATTCTGATATGTTTTTGCGCAAAGTTCATTTCACTTTTTGTTAAATCTTCAGCTTGAAGTCCTTGATACACATCTCCCTTAAATACCAACATAGATGGCTTTGAATCATTAGAAACTTTTTTTGCAGCAGTCNATGATTGATATCTNTCATAGTTNAGAGTTGCAAGTTTATCGCTAAGCCCCATTAGAGATGCGATATCTTTAGGCTCTTTCTTTTTTAATTGTTTAATAAGCTTAGAAGATTGGTTTAAAAACGCTGGAACGGAATGGCTGCTACCTGCTTCAAATTCGTAATCAAGTGTTTTTGCTGGAGAAAGTACTATAATCATGATTGTATTCTAACGAATTCATAAAGACTTATTCAATAAAAAACATGGAAAAAACAATAAATTCTTTGGGAAAATTCATATCATTGATGATTCCTGCCATGACACTATTAATGATAGTGATAATAGTAGCAAGATATTTCTTTGGAATTGGATTAACTGGCCTTCAAGAATTAGTAATGTATATTCANGCTCTAGTTTTTTTGGGTTGTGCTGGTTATGTTCATTACAAAGATGAGCATGTAAGGGTTGATATTTTTTATAGGGAATCTTCAAGCAAATATAAAAAAANTGTAAATTTTGTTNTTAGTCTATTCTTTTTGTTNCCNNTTTGTTTTGTANTNGGNTATTTTTCTATCGAGCTTATNAATATGGCTTGGAAGATTAAAGAAGTATCTACTGAAGCTGGCGGTCTTGCTTATGTATACATTCAAAAAACTTTAATAATATTATTCCCATTAACGCTTTTATTAACAATCACTTACCAACTTATTAAAAACAAATGGAACTGATACCTCTTCTTCTGCTTATATTGATATGTGCTGCGCTTTTGATAGGTTATCCAGTTGCATTTACTCTTGCAGGTGTCTCAATATTATTTGCTTTGATATGTATTCCTTTTGGAATATTCGATCCAACGATTTTTAAGAGCATACCCATAAGGGTCTTTG
This sequence comes from Gammaproteobacteria bacterium, assembly GCA_002710265.1. Classification (GTDB taxonomy): domain Bacteria; phylum Pseudomonadota; class Gammaproteobacteria; order Magnimaribacterales; family D2472; genus SAR86A. Next base: position 34,513 of record PAJW01000004.1, read on the forward strand.
GAATAATGAATAATATAACTTTGTTAGCTGTTCCATTGTTTATCTTTATGGGCACGATTTTAGAAAAATCTGGAATTGCAGCAAAGATGCTAGAAAATATGGCTGCTGCATTTAGAAAAACAAAAGGTGGATTATCTATTTCCATAATTATTGTTGGCGCCCTACTTGCAGCGAGCACCGGTATTGTTGGTGCTACTGTTGTAACAATGGGATTAATGTCTTTACCTATTTTAATTAATCAAGGTTATGACAAAAGCTTTTCAACAGGTCTTGTTGCCTCAACAGGAACTTTAGGTCAAATAATTCCCCCATCAATTGCGCTCGTTCTGCTTGGCGATGTTATGTCTAATGCTTATCAGAGAGCTCAAAATGATATGGGTATTTTTTCTCAGCAAACTGTTACTGTTGGCGATCTTTTTATCGGAGCAATTATTCCAGGTATCATGATTTGTCTTGGGTATCTTTTATATACAATTTATAAAAATAAGAATAATTCAAATATAAAAGATTATTCAAATGATGTTCAAATTGAAAAAATAGAAATATTTAAGACGCTTGCTCTCCCAATAACCTTAATTTTTTTAGTGCTGGGTTCTATATTTGCAGGAATTGCTACGCCTACCGAAGCTGCTGCTATAGGAGCTTTTGGAGCTCTGATAATTGCATTTATTAATAGGAAAATTAATCTAGCCTTTATTAAAGAAACTTCTGAAAAAACTGCAGTTGTATCTACAATGATTTTCACAATCCTGATTGGCGCTTCAATATTCTCATTAATCTTTAGAGGTGTTGGAGGAGATGAATTAATAAATCTTATTTTTAGCTCTCTTCCAGGAGGAGCATATACTGCGTTGATTTTTGTTTTACTAATAATCTTCTTATTAGGCTTTATTTTAGATTTTATTGAAATTTGTTACGTAATTGTTCCGTTAGTTGCTCCACCGCTTCTTATGCTTGGTTTTGATCCAGTATGGTTAGCTATGCTTTTTGCAATTAACCTTCAAACATCTTTCTTGACTCCGCCTTTTGGTTTTTCGTTATTTTATTTAAGAGGAGTAGCAGACCAATCAATTCAAACCAAAGAGATATATGAGGGTGTAATGCCTTTCATTTTAATTCAATTAATTGTGCTAATAATAATTCTTACTTTTCCTTTTTTTATTATTTAATTATCTTATCCAGCCCGTTCCTTCACACTTAGGGCACTCATTAACGCCTCCATCTCCACTACATAATGTACAAATGCGAGCGTCATGGCTATATCCAGATTTGTCTTCTAGAGAAACTGCAGAATTTTGTTTTCCTGCATATTGCGCTCTCTTATCAATTTCATATTGCCTTTGTTTTTCTGCATTTTCTCTAGCTGTTATTTGATTTTGTTTAATTCTCTCCTTTTCTTCTTCTTCTAGCGCTAATTTTTGATACCTATCTTGTAAAGTCTGATTTGTAATATTTTTAGCTAGCTCACTGTTGTGCTTGCAAAATGAAATAATCCATTCTGAAGATACTGTTCTGTCAAAGAATTGACCAGTTAGCGCCTCATTTCTATGTTTATATATGTGAGCTTTATTATTACGTAAGGTTAGAGTTAAAAAATTATTTTCTGGAACTTGAGCTGGATAGATTTCAATAAATTTTGAAGTGATATATGTTTCAAACCCATATTCATTTAACTTGGAATTAAATTGTCTATACTTCAAAATATTTTATTTTAATCATTTAAAATCCTTTCTTTTCTAGTCTTGAGGTTTGGATATTTGGCAACGTCTTTAATCTTTTCATATTCATCTGGCTTGTTCTTATAAGAATTTTTTATTTCTAGTTTCTTTTCTGCTTCTCTAAATGACGCAAATGATTTAAAAGATAGCAAAGTCCAAATTATTAATGTAATTATAATTGTGGTGTATATATAAAGTGGGATAAAAAGCTTTTCTGGATTTGTGATAAGTAACAATGCTTCATATTTTGAATACAAAACATTAAAAATAAAAATAATTAATGTTGAGGCAATTAATCTAAATAAGATTTTCGTATTAGCTCCGATGAAAGCAACCATTCCTAGTTTGGTAAGAATACCCATTATGGCATTCCCCAAAAAGCTATACCAATGGCAGAAATCAATCCACCTTTTTTATATTTTTCCCAAACTGCTATTTCTTCTTCAGCAACGATATGCTCCCATTCTTCTGGTGTTAAGTCATGTAACTTTCTTCCAGCAAATATTAGAGCTGTTTCGGCATTCTTAACCGCCTTATTTCTTACTCTTTGCTTTACTTTATTTGTTTGCTTGTTTATAAAAGATTCTAAATTATCAATAACGTTATCAATAGCCTTCATAAATTAATTATCTCATAAATAATTTAGACTTTTTTAAAGTCCAGCATTATTCTTTTGGAGTGCTCTTTCTGCTCTATAACTTGATCGAACCATGGGGCCAGATACAACTTCAAGAAATCCTTTCTTCAGTCCAATCTGTCTATAATTCTCAAATTCTTCTGGTGTTACCCACCTTTCGATAGGATGATGATTTCTTGTTGGTCTTAAATATTGACCAATCGTTAATATATCTACTTTATTTTTAATTAAGTCATCCATTGTCTCTTCTATTTCGATATCAGTTTCTCCAAGACCTAAGATAATACTTGTTTTGGTAAGCACCTTTGGGTTGATACGTTTTGATTCAGCAAGGACATCTAATGTCTGCTGATAACCCGCTCGAATATCTCTAACTTGATGTGTTAGTCTTTTAACAGTTTCAATATTTTGAGCAAAAACCTCTAATCCACAATTTACCAAAGTATCTATTGATGAAGATAATCCTTTAAAGTCAGGAGTTAGCGCTTCTACAGCAGTATTTGGATTTAATTCTTTTATAAGTTTTACAGTATCAGCAAAATGTTGCGCTCCTCCATCTGGAAGATCATCTCTGTTTACAGATGTTAAGACAACATATTTTAATTTCATTATCTCGACAGCTTTTGCGGTATTGATAGGCTCCTCTTTATCAAGCCAGCCATTCGGATTACCAGTATCTACAGAACAAAACTTGCAGGCCCTTGTACAAACAGACCCCATTAACATAAAGGTAGCTGTTCCAGCAGACCAGCATTCATTAATGTTTGGGCAATGAGCTTCCTCACAAACTGTATAAAGCTGCTTGCTCTTAACCTGCTCTTTTACTTTATGGAAATTAGGATTGAATTCTGCCTTAACTTTAAGCCAACTTGGTTTTTTGGGTGTTGGAATATCAGCAAACTTATTTAACTTCTGACCGTTTTTGATAGCTTTTATGCCATCTCTATTGGTGATCTTTGTTGTTGCTATTATTTCCATGGTTAAAAAATATTTCTTAGTAAATCTATTACTAATTTCTCTAATTGTAATTTAGAAATATCCTGATTTAAATCTTTTATCTGTGTTACTTCAAGGCCTTCATATCCACAAGGATTTATCTGTTTGAAGGGTGACAAATCCATATCAAAATTAAGNCTAATNCCATGATATGACTTTCCCTTAGAGATTCTTAAACCAATAGAAGCAATTTTCTTTTTATCTACATATACTCCAGGNGCGCCTTCAACAAAATTACAATCAATTGATATCTCTTTAAGTAAGTCTTTTACAAAACTTTGTATGGTATGAACTANTTTCTTTGGNCCAAAATCCANTTTCTTAACATCAAGTAAAAAATATATTACTAGCTGNCCAGGCCCATGGTAAGTAACTTCTCCCCCTCTGTCTGANTGAACAACNGGTATATCTTTNGCATTTAATATATGATTCAAATCTGCAGCTGTGCCCAGCGTAAATATTGGTGGATGTTCAAGTAGCCAGATTTCGTTATTGAAATTTTCACTTTTAATATGAGACTTCATTAAATCTAAAGTCTCGTGATAATTTACAATACCAAGCGATTTAAACGTTAAGTCTTCTAGCACTATTTATTTCTTGCTTCAATAAATGCATCTTCTGAGATTTCATGATAAGCAGATACATCATTCTTGAACTTTTTATATGAGCTATAAACTTTTGCTATTGTTTCATCTTCCTCAGCTAAATCATTAAGAATTCTATCTGAGATTTTTCTAAATTCTTCAATTACATCATCTGGAAGCTTTCTTAACTCAACACCATGAACTTCAACTAATTCTGTAAGTGCTTTATTGTTTTTTGCTAAGTATTCATCAAGCATATCCTGATTTACAGCCTTTGAAGCTGTTTCAATGATAGCTTGAAGATGTCTTGGTAATGAATCCCATGCATCTTTATTGACTAATAACTCAAGCATTGGGCCTGGTTCATGCCAGCCAGGATAATAATAGTATTTAGCAGCTTGGTGAAAGCCAAATGTTAAATCATTATATGGGCCAACCCATTCAGTAGCATCTATTACTCCTGTTTGAAGGGCTGTAAATAATTCACCACCTGGAAGAGTGACTGGAATGCCGCCTGCCTCTTTCAAAACTTCTCCACCAATGCCAGGAATTCTCATCTTAAGGCCTTTGATATCTTCAAGTGAGTTAATTTCTTTATTAAACCAACCAAACATTTGGGTTCCAGTGTTTCCTGCTGGAATTGGATAAATATTAAATGGGGCGTATATTTCTCTCCACAATTCCAACCCCCCACCCCTATTAACCCATGCATTTATTTCGTCAGCAGTTAGTCCAAAAGGAACACTCGTAAAGAACTGTGCTGCTGGAACTTTACCTTTCCAGAAATAACCGCCACTATGTCCCATTTGATGAGAACCACTTGATACAGCATCAAAAACTCCAAACGCAGGAACTTGTTCTTCAGCACCATAAACAGTTATTTTCATTTGTCCATCACTCATCTCTTCAACAAGATCTGCAATTCTTTCGGGTGCCATACCTAATCCAGGGTAATTTTTTGGCCATGATGTAACTAAACGCCAGTTATATTTTTTATCCTTTTCTATAGTCTGCTCGATAGATGTGATCTGTTCGTTCGAGCAAGAAACTAAAATTAATATTGCGAATATATGAATAAAAATTTTCATTATATTTTTTCTAAATTTGCATAAGCCATTACCAACCATTTTGTTCCTGATGAATTGAAATTTACTTGAACTCTTGCAGAATCTCCAGAACCCTCATAGTTAAGAACNACTCCCTCACCAAACTTTTTATGCACAACTCNTTGGCCTAATGCAATTCCTATCTCCTCCTCAAACTCTATCTTTGTTTCTTTAAAGTCTNTTCTATTATAAGGAATATTGGTTTGTGCTCTAGGTCTTATTTCATCAACAAGTTCTTTAGGTATCTCTCTTAAAAATCTTGATGGAGGATTGAAGGTATCTGTTCCATGTAATCGCCTAGATTCGGCATGGGTTATATATAATTTTTCCATCGCTCTTGTAATTGCTACATAACAAAGCCTTCTCTCTTCTTCTAGCTGAGAGGCGCTTTCCATTGATTTTCCATGAGGGAAAAGGCTCTCTTCTAAACCAGTCAAGAGAACTAACTTAAATTCTAAGCCCTTTGCTGAGTGCATTGTCATTAACTGAGCGGCATCATCGTATTCAGAAGCTTGTCTGTCTCCAGAGTCAAGAGAAATAATATCAAGATAGCTTTCAGCAATTTCTATATTTGTCCTTTCATCTTTGATGCTTTGTTCAAAATTTTTTGTTGCTGTTATAAGCTCTTCTAGGTTTTCTGTTCTAGTCTTTCCCTTCTCACCAGCTTCTTTTGCATGATATGCGTATAAACCTGTTTCTTTAATAATAAGTTCCATTAGTTCAGATAACGTATTCTCCTCAATAAATCCCTTGCAACCAGCTATAAATTCAAGATAGTCCCTAAGGCCTGCTCCACCTCTTCCAGATATTAATCCTTCATCAATCAATTTTGCAGATGCCTTAATGTAAGAGATATTATATTTTTTTGCCGTTTGTCTTATTTTTCCAAGAGTTTTCTCGCCTACTCCTCTGGTTGGGTTTGAAATAGACCTTTCAAAAGAAGGATTATCATTATTATTAAAAACAACCCTTAGATAGGCTATAGCATTTTTTATTTCAAGTCTCTCATAGAATCTTAATCCGCCATAAATCCTATAAGGAATGCTAATCCGTAATAATGCTTCTTCAATAGCCCTAGATTGAGCATTTGATCTATACAAAACAGCAGTTTCTTCATAAGCACCGCCTTTATGCATCCAATCTTTTAGAATATCAGCAACGAATCTTGCCTCATCTTGCTCGTTGTATGCCTGATAGAGAACTATTTGCTCTCCCTCAAGTTTTTCTGTCCATAGATTTTTACCAAGTCTATCTTTGTTGTTATCAATCAATGCATTGGCTGCATTTAAGATGACATTTGTCGATCTATAATTTTGTTCAAGCCTTATAACCTCTGTTCCTTTGTAGTCCTCAGAGAAAGAGTTAACGTGCTCAACTTTTGCACCCCTCCATCCATAAATTGATTGGTCGTCATCTCCAACAGCGGTAACATTGGTTTCTTTTGATGCTATTTCTTGAAGCCACTTGTATTGAATGGTGTTTGTATCTTGAAATTCATCAATCAATATTGAGTGGAATCTGGATTGAAAAAAAGTCTTCACAGATTTAGAGCTTATTAACACTTCATATGATTTTAATAGTAACTCACCAAAATCAACCAAATCATCTCTTTTGCACACAGCTTCGTATTCTTTATAAATTTTGTTAACTGTTTCAGAATAAAAATCTCCTTTTGAATCAACGCCCGTACTTCTATGACCATCATCTTTCCAATTATTTATTTGCCATTGACTCTGTCTTGCTGGCCAAGTTGCTTCATCTAAATTTAATTCTTTAGAAATTCTTTTAATAATTCTTAATTGATCATCAGAATCTANAATTGTAAATCCACTTGATAGNTCTGCTTCTTTNTGAAATCTTTTTAATAACTTATGCGACAGTCCATGGAANGTCCCAACCCATGAATCTAACATTGGTGCTTGGAGAAGTGATTCTATTCTGGAACGCATTTCATTTGCNGCNTTATTTGTGAAAGTAACNGCCATNATTGAGGATGGGCTTCTNCCAAGAGCCTCNACCTCCCAAGCNATTTTGTGAACTAAAACTCTNGTNTTGCCTGAGCCAGCTCCAGCCAAAACTAANAGATGCTGCTTTTCAGATGTAACAGCTTTTCTCTGTTCATCATTAAGATTATCTAAAATNTGAGATACGTCCATTTAGGGATTCATTTTTTTGTTTAAGTTAGATATTCTAACCTTATGTCAACAAAATTATTGAGACAAATTAAGAATTCATTGCCTGATTTAAGGAAATCAGAAAAAACAGTTGGAGAATTTGTTTTAGAAGATCCAAAATCAGTCATAACGATGAAAACTGCTGAAGCTTCCGCTGCAATGGGAATAAGTGAGCCGACCCTAATTAGGTTTTGTAAAGCAATTGGTTTCTCAGGATTCCAAGATTTTAAGATAAATTTATCTCAGCAGCTTGCTGCCGATGATTATTTTGTAATGTATGAAATCAAGGAGGATGATTCTATTCATGAGCTTTGTGAGAAAGTATTTGATACGAGTATCAGCGAGATACTTAATGTTCGGTCTCAAATAGACCAAGATATTCTTGAAAATGCTATTGAAACTTTGGTAAATGCAAAAAGGGTTGAATTTTATGCTTTCGGTGGCTCAGCACCAGTTGCTATGGACGGCCAGCATAAGTTTTTTAGACTTAAAATACCATCTTCATACATTTCAGATCCACATCTCCAGTTTATGTCTGCTAATTCTCTAGAAAAAGATGACGTTGTTGTTGCTATATCTCAATCTGGGACAACTTCAGCTCTTATTGATAGTGTAAAGATTGTTAGAAAGAATGGAGTTAAAGTTATAGGCATCATGCCCGGTGATACACCTCTAGCAAATATATGTGACCTACCTCTTGTTATTAATGTTGGTGTAAATAATAGAATCTCAAAACCTTTAACATCAAGAATAGCTTATACGGCTGTGATTGATGTTCTCACAATGGGCGTAGCACAATTGAAGCCTGAGGCACAAGATCATTTATATAATATTGCTGATAGCCAAAGGTCTTTGAAAGTTGATAATTAAAATTAAGGAGAAAGTAAATGAGCGATGAAATAAAAAATTTCTTTAGTACCTATACCGATTTTGTTACTAAAGTAACCAGCGACCCTAGTATAGATTTAGATGCATTAAAAAATAGTTTTGATGATATTGAAAGGAGTTCATCTATAAAAACTCCGCGTTTATTAACTGCTGCATTGGGCTTGGGCAGTGAAACTGGTGAATTTGTTGAAATTGTAAAAAAAATGTTTTTACAAGGAAAACCGCCAAACGAAGACAATATTTTTCACATGAAGAGAGAGCTTGGAGATATTATGTGGTATTGGGTAACTGCATGTGCTGCTTTAAATCTGGACCCATACGAAGTCATTAGTGAAAATCAAGAAAAGCTAGCAGCAAGATATGGTGAAAAATTTGAAGTTCAGAGAAGTGAGGTTCGTAAAGAAGGAGATCTTTAGATGTTGATTTTATTATCAAGCCTTTACATGATTTATGGATTTCTTTTTTTGTTTTCTTATGCAAAAGATATCGGTTTTCTTCGTTACATGTACAGCATCATGCAGCATGGGGCCCCTGGATTGGCTGGGCGTGCGCACGGGGCCTGGTAACGGACTGCCCGCGTCCGTGGCCCGCTGGTAGTCGCCGCCGTAGCGGCGTCCGAGTTGACCTCAGCTTCAGACGGTCGCTCAACTCCAGTCTCCTCACTCTTCCAACATCGCGCCTTG